>JAMQPJ010000178.1 GCA_023717585.1 Thermoanaerobaculia bacterium | reverse complement strand
AGCCGGCGCGCCTCTCCGTCCACTTCGCCACGCCCGGTCGGCCGGAGACGCGCGGCACGGTCCTTTTCCTGCACGGCAAGGGCGGCTGTGGCGCCGAATGGACTCCCGACACGGTGCGCGCGCTCGGCCTCGGCTTCAACGTCCTCGTCCCCGAGCTGCGCGGGCATCCGCCCTCGACGGGAGCGCGCATCACGTACGGCATCCTCGAGACCGTCGACCTCGAGCGCCTCCTCGAGCTCGCCGCGGCCCGGTTCGGGGTGAAACGCGCGCGCCTCGGCATCGACGGCTGCTCGATGGGCGCTCTCCTCGCGCTTCACCTCGCCGCCGCCGCCCCGCCCGCCGCGCTGTGGCTGCAGGCGCCGTTCGCCGACATGAAGGAAATGGCCGCGCATTATCTGCATCGGGCCACGGGGCTGCCTGCCTTCCTCTTCGCGCTCCCCGTGCGCATTCTCGTGCGGCGCATCGCCCGTACCGAGGGCCTCGACCTCTCGCAGGCGGACCCGGTGCGCGCCGCCCGGCGCGTGACGTGCCCGACAGTCGTCGTACACGGCGAAGAGGACGGTCTCGTGCCGATCCGTTTCGCGCCGCGCGTGTACGAGGCGCTCGCCGGAGAGAAGACCTTCTGGCGCGTCCCGCGGTGCGGCCACTGCCACCACGCGGACGAGCCGCAGGCGCTGCGCCAGGCGGAATACGAGAGGCGCTGGACGGAGTTCTTCCGCCCCCGCCTCGCATAGAGTCGTTCCCCACGTGGGCGTCAGTCCCGGGCGCGGGAGAAGGGCGAGGAGAGCTGAAAGAAGCCCGCGGCGAAGGCGCCGATTCCCGCTGCCAGCCGCACGAGGAGCGTCAGGGACGAGAGGCCGTGGAGCCGACCCCACTCCTGCCTCGAGGGGTTCGTCTTCAGTGCTAGATCGATCGCGCCCATCCGTTCCCGGAGCGCCATCATCTCGGGCGTGATGACGTAGAGCGACGCGATCGCCGCGACGGCCGCGACGGCGAGAAGCCGCAGAGCGAGGCCGCGCCCGCGGGGAGACCACGCCTCCGCGCGGTTCCAGATGACGAACCCGAACGCGAGAACGACGACGGCTCCGAGCGACACGGCGTCGAGGCCGTCGAGGAGCGCCCGGTTCACGGCGCCCGCGTCGTGACGGCTCGGGGCGGTCAGGAGGACGGTGCGCGCGCCGAACCCCCCGAAGAAGACGAGCATTCCGCACCAGAGCGCCGCCGTGAACAGCCACACGCCGGCGAGGAGCGTCCGGCCCCGGGCCGTCACGGGTTCCTCTCAGGCGCCGTCATGCGCTCCATGCGCTCAAACTTCCGCGACCCATTCGGGTGTCACGAGCCTGGGGAGGATGCCGCATTGGTGCCCGCGCGCGAGAAGCCGGCGCACGGCCTCGCGCCCGCGGTCGCCGTAGGAGCGCGTCCAGTCGTTCACGTACATCCCCACGAACCGGTCCGCCTTCTCGCGCGGCAGTCCGCGCGCGAAGCGCATCGCGTCCGTGAGCGCGTCCTCGCGGTGTTCGAGCGCGTACGCGATGGACCGAAGGAGGGCGCGCGACACGCGCGCGATCAGCTCAGGCCCGAGGTCCTTCCGGACGGCATTGCCTCCGAGGGGCAGAGGCAGCGAGGTCTCCTCCTTCCAGACTACGCCGAGGTCGGCCACGAGGCGGAAGCCCTCGTCCTTCCAGGTCAGCTGGCCCTCGTGGATGACGACGCCGGCGTCCACCTCGCCGCGCGCGACGGCCCCGCCCACCTCGTCGAAAGGCGTGACGACCGGGATCGAGGCGGGCGCGTAGATCCTGAGCGCGAGAGCGGCGGTCGTGAGCGCTCCTGGAATCGCGACGCGCCGGCCCGCGAGGTCCGCGAGGGACCGCGGCGCCCCCGCCTCCTCGCGCGCGACCACGCACGGACCGTAGCCGTCGCCGAAGGAAGCGCCGTGCGGCAACAGCAAGTACCGGTCCGCGAGAAAGGCGTACGCGTGAAAGGACACGGCCGTGATCGCGAGCTCGCCCGAGAGCGCCCGCCGGTTCAGGGTCTCGATGTCAGCGAGCTCGTGACGATACGAAACGCCCTCGGTGTCGACCGCGTTCTCGCGCAGTCCGTAGAACATGAAGGCGTCGTCGGAATCGGGCGAGTGCGCGAGAACGAGTGTCTGGCTCATGCGATGTCTCCGTTCTTCTCCGCGCGCGATCGTAGCCCCGATTCGAAGTCGACACGGTCTCGTGGAACCGGATGAAGGGCGAACGAAAAAAACTTCGTACGTCAAGAAAAAAATTCTTGATTCGTGGTCGAAACTCTCTACAATTATCTTCAGCAAGAAAAAAGGACGGCGTCGTGATCTCGAGTCACTTCACCGTCCTTCCGGAAAACCCCGAGCTCTTTTGAAACCGATCGACGACGAAAACTTCAGGGTACTTTCGGCAGTCGGCAGATCCAGAAAACGCGAGGTTCCCGTCCTTCGAGGGGCGGCCAACCTAGCACGCGGCTTTCGGGACTGTCAATCAAATCTGCCAAGAGGAGGTGACAGTCCACATGCCAGCGAAGAAGAAGGCCGCCAAGAAGAGCACCAAGAAGGCGAAAAAGGGTAAGAAGTAGAAACCCTCTCATAACCTGTTCTTATCAAGGTATTTCCGGGATTCGGGGGCTGAACCAGCCCCCTTATTTTTTTCTCCGGAGGCGCGGGAAGTCCGGTTCAGCCGGGCGGATTTCCACAGCCCGGTCCACGCCTTATGCACGGCTGTATATAAACACTTATATACTTCGGCGATGTCGCTCTCTCACGTCCTGCTCGGTCTGCTCGCGCGCGGTCCGGCGAGCGGCTGGGACCTCGGGTCACGCCTCTCCGAGGATCCCGCCCTCGGATGGAACGCGCAGCTCGCGCAGATCTATCCCGCTCTCCGCCGCCTCCTGCGCGCCGGTTTCGTCTCGCTCCGGCGGCGGCGCTCTCCGAAGGGCCCGCCCAGGCGCGAGTACCGGCTCACCACCACGGGGCGCCGTGAATTCCGCGAATGGCTCGCCGAGCCCCTCGAGGTCCCGAAGCCGCACTCCGCCTCCCTCGCCCGGCTCGCTTTCCTCGAGAAGCGATTGCCGGAGGCCCGGCTCGCGTCGCTGGGGCTCTATCGCGCCCTTCTCTCGGACGAGCTGACGCGCACGTCCCCAGGGACGACGGCCGCGCGGCGGCGGCGGCGCATGCTCCTCGAGACGGAGCTGCACTGGGCGGATGCGGAGATCGCGGCGGCGCTCTCGGGGCGTACGCTCTCCAGGGAGGGACGATGAACGCAAAGGAAGCGCTCGCGAAGCTCGAGGGCCTCAGGAACGCGCGGGGTCAGGAGGCGGCGGCCGCGAAGAAGGCCTGTCTCGCGGTTCTCGCGCGCCGCCCCGCCGGCACGGCGCGCGCGGTGGAACGGCTCCACGAGGCCCTGTGCTTCCTGCGCGCGTATCCCGACGACGCCGAGGTGCTCGCCCGGGTCGCCGCGATGCTCGCGGGATTCGCGCGTAGAAAGGACCTCCGCCGCCACGCCCGGGCGCTCCGGGACACCGGGATCGCGGGCACCGCGATCAGCTTTCCGTTCTTCGCGGGCACGGCGCGCTGGCTCGCCGCGCGCTGGCCCGGTCGTCTCACCGTGGACTGGAAGGCTTTCCCGAATCGTGCGGCGCTCGAGCGCATCCTGCCCCTCGTCTCTCTTCCCGCCGAGGCGCCCGGCCTCGACGAGCTGGATCTCGGCGCGCGCGGCTGGGTGAAGCGGCTCAAGGGTCCCTCCGAGACCGACGCGGCGTTCCTGATCCGCCGGCTCGCCGTGCTGGGACACGACAACTTCGAAAAGGAGTGGGCCTACGAAGGGCTCGAGCTGCCGCTCGTCCTCGCGCCGGGTCCGGGCGGGCCGGCGCGGACGCACGCCGCGTCTCCGGTTTCCGCCGTCCACTTCCAGACCGCGCCTTTCGCGAGCGGGCGTCCCGACGTCCGGCGGGACGTCGCGCGGCCCCCCGCGAGCGTGGTCGCGGTCTCTCCCGCGGAAGGGCGGCGTCTTCTCGACCTCGCGCGCGAATCGATGGTCACCCGCCAGCGCGATCTCGACGTCTTCCAGTGGGGCGACCCGGTTGGCGTCCGCCTCGTGCACTTCGAAGACGGCCTCTCGTTCGTCGTGATCGGCGCCCTTCCGGAACGGCGTCTCCTCCTCGAGTCCGTCTATGGCTTCCTGACGCTGAAGAACGGCGTGCCGGTCGGCTACGTCCTCGTGAGCGCGCTATTCGGATCCTCGGAGATCGCGTACAACGTCTTCGAGACGTTCCGCGGCGGCGAGTCGGGCCGCATCTACGGCAAGGTCCTGGCCACGACCCGGAACCTCTTCGGCCCGGACGTGTTCACGATCTTCCCGTACCAGCTCGGCGGCTACGGCAACCCCGAGGCGCTCGCCTCGGGAGCCTGGTGGTTCTACCAGAAGCTCGGCTTCATGCCGCGTGCGCCGCGCGTCGTGGCGGTCATGAATCAGGAGCTCGCGCGCATGAAAGCGGATCCGGCGTACCGTTCCCCGCGGGCCACGCTGAAGATCCTCGCGTCCGAGAACGTCTACTTCCATCTCGGGAAGGAGCGTGACGACGCGATCGGCATCCTCGAGCTGCCGAACGTCGGCCTCGCGGTGACCGACATGCTCGCCCGGCGCTTCGGCTCGGACCGCGAGCGGGGCGAGGCCGCGCTGACGCTCGAGGCGCGGGACCTCCTCGGCCTCCGCACGCTCTCCGGCTGGAGCGCGGGAGAGCGCCTCGCGTTCCGCCGCTGGGCGCCTCTCGTGACGATCCTGCCGGGAGTCGCGCGCTGGACCCCGGCGGAGAAGCGCGGTCTCGCCGCGGTGATCCGGGCGAAGGGCGGCCGCCACGAATCGGACTTCGTCCGCCTCTTCGACGCACACCGCAAGCTGAGGAAAGCGATCGCAACGCTCGCCGCGCCGGACGTCAGCCCGGGGTGAGGTTCGCGAAGCGGGCCACGAACTTCTTGCGCCCCGCGTGATCGAAGTAGACAACGAGTTTTTCCGCGTCGCCCGAGCCCTCGATCGTGAGGACGACGCCGGTCCCGTATTCCGGGTGGCGCACTTTCGAGCCGCGCCGGAAGCCGGAAGCGGTCGGCGGCGGGGGCGTTCGCTTCATGACGGGTCTGACGGGCGTCAGGTTGCGTGCCGGGAAACGCGAAGAGGGGGATGAAGATTTCCTAGAAAGGTAAGAGGGGGAGGCGGACGGCTCCTGGGATTCGTTCTCGTAGTCGGGAAACAGCGATCCGCCGCCGCCGAATCCACGCCCAGCTCCGAAGCCGCGCCCGCCGCCTACGCCGCGGCCCGAGCCGAAGCCCCGCTCGCGGGCGCCGCCTCTCTCTCCACTTTCCAGGAAATCCCCCGTTCTTCCTCTTCCGAAACCAGAAGTCATGTCTTCCCGCTCGAGCACAGCTTCCGGAATCGCCTCGAGGAACGGCGACGGCTCGCGGCTCATCCACTCGCCGCGCACCATCCGCCTGAGGACGTATGAAAGCGTCAGGCGCTCCTTCGCGCGGGTCATCCCGACGTACGCGAGGCGGCGCTCCTCCTCGAACTGCTCGTCGTCGTCCTTCGACGACGCGTGCGGCAGCGACCCGTCCTCGAAGCCCGCGAGAAACACGTCGTCGAACTCGAGGCCCTTGGCCGCATGGAGCGTGATGAGGAGGATGCCCTTCTTCTCGTCCACCTCGTCGGCGTCGGCCCGGAGCGTCACGGCGTCGAGGAAGCCTGCGGCGGACGGGTCGTCGCCCTCGCCTCCGAACGAAGCCGCGCGCTCGTGCTCGCGCGCGGCGGCCAGCAGCTCGTCGAGGTTCTCGCGGCGCGCCTCGTCCTGCGGGTCGAGCGTGTTTTCGTAGAGCTTCGCGAGACCGGTCTCCTCCAGCATGAGGGCGACCGATGCGCCCGCACCGGCCCCCTCCACGGCGAAGAAGTCGCGCAGCCTGGCGACGAGGACCCGGAACTCGGTCAGGGCCTTCTTCGCGCGCTCGGTGAGATCGGGGGACAGAACGTCGAGGGCCGAAAGAAGCGAGACCCCGCGCTCGGCCGCGACCACCTCCACGGCCTCTAATGTCGCCGCGCCGATGCCACGCGCCGGCACGTTGACGACCCTTCGGAACGACACGTCGTCGGCCGGGTTTGCCGCGAGGCGGAGATACGCGAGCGCGTCCTTGATCTCGGCGCGCTCGTAGAACTTCGTCCCGCCGACGAGGACGTAGGGCATGTTCGAGCGCAGGAGCTCGTCCTCGAACGGCCGGGACTGCGCGTTCGTCCGGTACAGCACCGCGACCTCGGAGAGGGGCCGGGCGCGCCGCGCAGCCGCGATGCGCGACACGATCTCCCGCGCCTCGTCGCGCTCCTCGTCGAAGACGGCGAGGCGCACGTTCTCGCCCCCGGCCTTCGTGGCCTTCAGCCTCTTGCCGAGGCGGCGGCGGTTTTCGGCCACGACCGCCCCCGCGGCCTTCAGGATCGGCGCCGTCGAGCGGTAGTTCCGCTCGAGGCGGACCGTCTTCGCCGTCGGGAAGTCGCGCGTGAACTCCAGGATGTTCGAGACGTCCGCGCCTCGCCAGCGGTAGATGGACTGGTCCTCGTCGCCCACGACGAAGAGGTTCCCGGCCTCCCCCGCGATCAGCCGTACGAGCTTCGCCTGGACGCGGTTCGTGTCCTGGTACTCGTCCACGAGGAGATGCCGGATGCTCCGCCTGAGAAGGTCGCGCACGTCGTCGCGCGTGGCCACGAGGCGCGTCGACAGGATGAGGAGATCGTCGAAGTCGAGCGCCCTGGACGCCCGCAGCGCTTTCTCGTACGCGCGCGCGACGTCCGCGAGGCGGGAGCCCAGAAAGTCGCCGAAACGCCGCGGGAAATCGTCGGGCCCGATCCCCTCGTTCTTGGCCTGCGAGATGCGCGACTGGATCTGGCGCGGCGTGGCCGACTTCTCCGGCAGGGCGATTTCCTTCATCGCGCGCTTCACGACGGCGAGCTGGTCGTCCGAGTCGAAGACGACGAAGCCCTTCGGCACGCCCGCCTCGTCCGGAAAGCGCCGGAGGAGGCGCACGCCCCAGGCGTGGAACGTCCCCACGTAGGAGCGCGGCCGCTCCGTGCCGAGAAGCGCGCCGACGCGGTCTTTCATCTCGCCCGCGGCCTTGTTCGTGAACGTGACGGCGACGACGGCTTCCTGGGGCACGCCGTGCGCCACGACCCAGGCGAGGCGGCGGGTGAGGACGCGCGTCTTCCCCGACCCCGCGCCCGCGAGGACGAGAAGCGGCCCCTCGCCGTGCGACACGGCGGCGGCCTGTTCGGGGTTGAGGCCGTCGAGAAGATCTTCCGGGCGGGTGACCAAGGGGGGCATGGTAAATCAGAAGGGAAAGGTATTCGTCGAATCGACCATTACTCTCAAAGGGGATCTCGATGAGACCGACCGTTCTTGCCGCGACATCGGGTTTACTCGCGGTTTTCCTTTGCGGCTCGGCGGGCGCGCAGAACCTGCTGACGAATGCCGATTTCTCGCTTGGGCTGGCCGGATGGGGCGTGACCGCGACCGTTGATCCGGGGTCGGAGGCGTCGGTGACGGTCGTGCCCGAGGACGCTGGCGGCGACGACGTGCCGGCGGCAGTGAAGTTCCACCTGCGGATGGGCCCTCCCAATCTCGAGGGGTGGCTCCTGCTTGGCCAGTGCCGCGCGATCCAAGACGACAGGCCGCTGGCGTTCGGCGCGAGAGTTCGCGTCGACCGGCAGGTGAGGGCCAATCTCTTCGTCTCAGCGGCGTTTTACGAAAACACGCAATGCGTCGGTTCTCGATTCGGCGCCACATCAGTCAAAGCGCTTCCGTCCTCGGGCGGCGTGCCGCTCTCCTCCAACGGACGATGGCTGTTCGTCTCCGGAGTTGCCGAGCCGCCCCCCGGCATGCGCGCCGTGGTATTCGCCCTCCAGGTCGACGAGTTCGCGCCGACTTCAGCCGTCGAGTTCGATGGTCTGATCGACGACGCGTACCTGACGTCGGCCGGTGCCCAGAACAACCTCTGGGTCGTGCCGTCCGTCGCGCGGACGCCCGGCCTCAACGGCAACCTCTGGACGAGCAACGTCACACTCGCCAACAGCGGCTCCGTCGACGGCCTCGCGACGTTGAAATTCCTCGGGAACGGCGTCGACGGGCGGGCGGGCACCGAGCAAACCGTCTATCTCCCGGCAGGACACCTCGTGGAGCTGCGCGACGTCCTCGGAGGCGTCTTCGCAGGCCCGCCGGACTTCGGAGCTCTCCGGATCCTCGCGACACCCGGGATCAGCGTGGTCAGCGAGACGTCGACTCCCTCACCGAATGGAGGCAGCGTCGGCGAGAGCCTTCCCGCCGCCGGACCAGGCGATCTCGTCGGACTCGTTCCGCGTTCTTTGTTTCCTGTTCGGGAGAACGAAGCCTTTCGAACGAACCTCCACCTCGCGAATGCGACGGAGAGCGAGATCGTCGTCGAGGTACGGCTCGTCGCGCCGAATGGAGCGCAGGTGGGGCACACCGCGGTCACGCTGCTCGCCCCTCTCGAAATGCTGCAACTCAACCGCGTCGTCACGTTGCTGGGCGTAAACAGGGCCGACGCGGGCCGACTGACGGTCTCGACGACCACCCCGGGCGCCCTCGTCGCGGCCTACGCCTCCGTCATCGACAACATCACGAACGACCCACGGACGATCCTCCCCCGCTGACGCGCCGGCCGCCGGCTGCGGCATGATCCGTCGCGCCCATGCCGTTCGTCCTCGCCCTCGACCAGGGCACGACCAGCTCGCGCGCGCTCGTCTTCGATCACGGCGGCGCCGTGCGCGGCATGGCGCAACAGGAGCTGCCGCAGATCTATCCCGAGCCCGGCTGGGTCGAGCACGACCCGACGGAGATCTGGGCGACGCAGTCCGCCGCCATGCACGAGGCGCTCGCGGTGGCTGGCATCGGCGGCCGTGACGTCGCGGCGATCGGCATCGCGAACCAGCGCGAGACGACGCTCCTCTGGGAACGCGCGACAGGACGTCCGCTCGCGAACGCGATCGTCTGGCAGGACCGGAGGACCGCGCCCGACTGCGACGCGCTCCGC
>JAMQPJ010000114.1 GCA_023717585.1 Thermoanaerobaculia bacterium | reverse complement strand
CGCGGGCGCGTTCAGGAGCGGCGGGAACTCGAGCGAGGGCCGGGGACCGTCTCCGCGCGCGTACCGCCGCTCGGCCTTCGCGGTCCACGCGAGTTTCAGGGTCCGTGCCTGTCCGGGCTCCGTCGCAACCTGGAAGTCCTCGACCTCCTCGCCGACGCGCGCGATCTCCCATCGGCCGTCCCCGGCGAATTCCGCGACGGCCAGGAAGGGATGCGGGAACTTCATGGATGGCGGATCGTGCGCGGCATCGTAGTCGGGGAGCCGGCCCGCGGGCCCCTGCGCCACGAACCAGACGACGTCGTCGAGGAGGCCGCCCGTCACGGGCTCTCCGAGCGCCCGGGCCGCATCCGTTTCTCCACGCGGGTTCAGGCGCGCCGCCTCCCGATCGGTGAAATCGAGACGGATTTCGAGAGCGGCGCCCGTTTCTTGGGAGCGATTCCACTCGCGAACGAGGGCGACGGCCGAGCGGCCGTCCCGATCCGTCACGAGGAAGAACCGCTTCGCGCGCCGCGTCGCCGCCCCCAGCCTTTCGGCGACCGCGCGGAGCTTGTCCACGGGACCCGGGTCTTCGATGCCGGAGAGCGGGACCGCGCGGATCCAAACCGACGAGGTATCGGCAGGGATCCGGTCGACCGCCTCCGCCCCGCCCCCCTTCGCCTCGCGAGACAGCCGCACGGCCAGGAGGGGCGTGCGCATCACCCCACGGAGGCCGAGCTGAGCGGTGCCGGCCCGAACGACGACCGGAGGTCCCGAGACGTCCTCGTACCGCGCGCCTCCCTCCGCTTTCGTGTTGTCCGCGACCGGGCGAACCGCCTCGCCGGGCGGGATGCCGCCCCGGCCCGCTTCCTTCACGTCCCGCGAGAGGGCGCGAGCGGCCGCCTCGAGCACGCTGCCGAGGCCGGGATCGTCCTTCTCGACGACCAGAAGTTTCGTCCTGAGGTCGATGAGCCGGACCGCCGCCACGATGACGACTGCGAGGAGAAGGAGCGTGAGGCCGAGCTCCCGCAGGGAGAAACCCCTCGGCCTCACGAACGACCCCGGCCCGCGATCACGTGGGAATACTAGCGGGGAACTCCTGAGGCTTCCTGACTACTTCCGCTCATTCCACCAAAGGGGGACGAAGTTCGGATTGCCCTCGCTCGGCGGAGGGGGAAGGTCGACCTTCTTCACAGCCGCCGAGGCGGTCCCGATTCCGCTCTGCGCGATAAAGGTGTTCTGCGGCGTGTGCGCGATTCCGGACGCGGCGCCGGGGCCCGCGGCGTAAACCGTCGTCGTGACGATATTCGGCGGCGCGTTGCATCCGCCGGGCAGCGTGAACTTCACGATGACGATGTACGAGTACCCGTTACAGCCGTAGTCCGGGTCGTAGACCAGGAACAGGGCCTGGTTCACGCCGGTTTTCGAATCGACGAGAAGGAAGGGCGAGGACGTCACCTGGGTGTGGATGCCGAGGCGCGTGTGGATCGGGTTGACGCCCGTGCCGTCCGAATACGTCGGATCGGTGAGATCGAGAGGAATACCAGTCGTTTCGCCGCCGATCTGCTTCTTGACGATGTAGGCCGCGAGCGCGCCGGTGCCGATGGGGATCGTCCCGAAGGCCGCGTCCGTGATCTTGTACTTGTTCAGCGCGATGTAGAGGTTCGGGACGAACGGGGGCAGCGTGTCGGGAAAGCCCGACCCCGTCGGCGGCAGGTCGGTGGGCGCATTGCGGTTCACGTTCCAGCCCGAGACGGCCGGACTCCGCTCGTAGAGGCTGCCGCTGCCGAGCACGTAGATCTGGCATCCCTGGGTGCCGACGCCGATCGCCGCCGGCGAGTAGTAGACCGGCTGCGGGAGGTCGCCCGCGGCGGCATTGAGGTCGATGAGAAGGGCCGTGCTCGGACTTGCCCAGGCGCCCCACAGCGCGTTGACGCGGCCATTCGTGTCGGCCTGGATCGAGAGGTTCGCCACGTTGTCTTCCTGGACGCTGCGGGCGCTCGTCTGGAAGAGAACCGAGTCGGCGAACGTCTGGAGGCCGACGAGCGGATCGGGCGTAGCGAGAGGGGCGCTCACGACCGGGGCCGAAACGAGCGCGCCGTTCGTGGGATCGACCGTGAAGACGTTCGCGTTCTGCTGCCCGTTGTAGAGGCTCGTCGGGTTGATGCCCGCGCCGAACGTCATGAGGCTCGTGGTGAATGAGCTCGCCGCCATCGCGGGAACGCTCCAGGAGCCGAAGAGGCCTGCATAGTCCGAGGAGTTTTTCGTCCAGAGCACGTCTATCGGCTTCCCCGCATTTACGCCGACGAATACGCCGTAGTTCGGGTCCGGGGCCACGGCGGGGGTCGCCAAGGGCTGGCCCGGGAAGGCATGCGTCACGTCGATTGCGGCGACGAGGTCGCCGCCGGGACCCGTCGTGAGGATCCCGACCGTCCTGTAGGTGTCGTCGAAGGGCGGGTTGGGGAACCAGACGTCCGAGAAACGGAACGAGTTCGCGACGCCCCACCGGTGCAGGTCGATCTCGGCCTGCTGTCCGGTCTCGGTTTCGCCGGTCAGATAGTTGGCATAGAGCAGCCTCTGGTTCGCGATCAGGTTCGGGGGCAGGAGGCCGACGACCTCGGAGCCGTCTGCGAAGTCGAACGCGTGCACGAGCCCGTCGTCGGATCCCACCCACACGAGGGCGCGGCGGGACGAGTAGGTCCCCTGGAAGGGCTTGTGGTTCGTGACGTTCGAGGTCTGGGAATAGATCGGCGGCGGGCCCACGATCGCGGGCGTCGAGTTGATGGCCGGCCCGAGGAGCCAGCCGCGCTTGACGTTCGTCTCGGTCCCGTCGTTCCCGCGGATGAAGTCGATGACCTTGAGCCAGTAGGCGTTGACGGTGAGGCCCATGAGCGCTGCGGGCGCGGCCCCGCAGCCGCCGCAGATGGCGTCGATCGTGCCTTCGCTGCCGGCCGCGATCGGGACCAGCGCGTTGCTGTTCGACGGATCCCACGTGTAGAGCTGCCGCGTGGCGGGCGTCGGGTGGTACGTCTGCGGGGGGGTGGTCAGGACTGCTCCCGCGTCCCACAGCTCGACGATGGCGAGGGGATTCGTCGTGTCGAGAGCGCGGAGGTGGCCTTCCCAGGACGGGTACTTCGTGGACGGCAGGATGACGATGTTTCCGAGCGAACTGCTTCCGCCCGCAACCGGCGAGCTCGTCGTGTAGTCGCCGCTCGCCGACGAGCGGACGATCTTGAGGAAGCTGTTGTAGAGCGACAGCGCGTCGCGCGCGAAGAAAGCGTAGTCCCGGTTGTCCGGAGGCGTCTGGTCCGGGCCAAAGCGGTTGACACCCGGTCCCGGGAGCGCCGGCGGGCTGGGCCCGCTCTCGTCCACGGGCGGGCCCGGGTCGAGGTGCGGCAGGCGAGCGTCGCCGTTCACGCCGTCGTAGAGGACGAAGCCGCCGTCCCTGTTCGGCGCGTTCGCGTCGGTACGGCCGCGATAGGCCGTTCGATTCAGCTCGCAGCGGCTGATGTCGGTCGACAGGCCGATGGCGAACGTGCGGGGCCGGATGACCGCGTTGCCCGCGCCATCCTGGTGCCCGTTCAGGTACATCGCCTCGGCAGTGCCGGGCGGGAAGTTGATGAACGCCGTCCCGCCCGTGTCCGGGGCGCAGGGCGTGGTCGTGGAGTCCCAGAACCGGTTCCCGGGAGTCCCCGTGTTTCCGACGTTCGACTGGCCGTCGGTGCAGAGGATGACTCCGTACGCCCTGTTACACCTCTTCTTGGGATCCGAGTTCCACGTGGTCGTCAGGGAGAGATCCGCCGCGGCGATCGCGCCCTTCGAGGGCGTGCCGCCGAGGACCGAGAGGCCCGGGTACGAGCCCGAGGTGTAGATCTTGAGGCGCATCGAGTCCTCGATCGCACTGACGTCCCCCAGGTCATTGGACACGACGGGAACGATCTCGTTGTAATTCGCCGTGATGCCGGCGGACTGATACGTCATGAGGCCCCAGTTCACCTTCGTCGCGGTGGTACCGACGACGTCGAACGGGATGGTCGTCGTCCAGGTGGGCTGGTTGAGGCCGCCGACGCCCGGCGTGGCCTGCGGACCGATCGTGCCCCCGCCGAGCGTCAGGATCGCCGTGGACAAGGCCAGGGGCATTCCCGTCTGGCCCGGAATCGAGTCCCCGAGCGGAGTTTCGTCCATCAGAGCGAGCGGCGGACCGGGATCCGGACCGTAAACGACGTCGTTCGTGGGCGCGGCTCCGTAGCCATAGTTCAGCGTCCAGGCCCAGCCGTCGTACTGCCCGGGAATGATGACGCCAAGACTGTCCCTGTCCCCGTACGGGGCCGGGATCAGGGGCGACATCGTCGTGTCTTTCCAGATCATGGACCCCGTCGTGTCGGACCCCGGGTGATACATCGGTGGCATCAGGGGGTCGTACACCGAGAGGGGAATCGACTGCGAGTTGGGATCCGGATAGTCCCAGGTCCCCATCGAGTAATAGATTCCGGGATGCTCACCTTCGTTGTCCGGGTTGGGCCAGGCCTTGGGACCCAGGCACGCCGGAGCGGTCGCGGAGTCGCAGTCGTGCGCGTACGTTCCAACTGTCGGGCCGGCCCCTGACGGGCTCACGTAGTTCCACGCGCCCGGGATGACGCTGTTCGCGATCGGATCGGGCCAGTCCGTCTGGAGGCCCGTGCCCGGAGCCTTGTAGTCCGAATACGTCGTCACGGAGTTGCCGAGGACGTTCTTCAGGATCGCGAGCCGCGAGGGCCGCTCCCACCGGAGCGCGTAGCGCCAGCGATGGCATCCGACGCCCGTCGGGATCGGCGTGGGAGTGGGCGTGGCGACCGCCATGAGGGCGGCGATCCCCAGCGAGACGCCGTGGGGCTCCCGCGGCAGGAAGGATTCGAAGGACTCCGCGTCCGAGGCGAGGCCGGACGAGGCGGACAGGCCCGCCTTCCAGGCGACGACCGCTACCGCCTCCGGGAGGCCGTGACGCGGCCGGTCTGACGGGCGCGCGAGGGGATTCCGCGGGAGATGAAGCTCGGTGAATCTCTCCGTCGGCGTGAGCGTCGGCGTGCTCGTTCTCGTGGCCGTCGGCGTCTCTGTGGCCGTAGCAGTGAACGTAGCCGTGAACGTCGGCGTCACCGTCGGGGTGAACGTCGGCGTCTCCGTCGGGGTCGCCGTGAAGGTCGGCGTCCTTGTCGCGGTGAACGTGGGCGTCACCGTGAAGGTCGACGTGAACGTCCGGGTGAACGTCCGGGTGACCGTCGACGTCGGCGTAAAGGTCGACGTGGTCGTCGGCGTGACCGTCGGCGTCGGCGTGTCCGTCCTCGTGTTCGTGATCGTGAACGTGTTCGTGATCGTCGGCGTGTTCGTGATCGTCGGCGTGTTCGTCGGCGTGAACGTGTTCGTGATCGTGTTCGTGACAGTAGGCGTCGCCGTGGCCGTGGCCGTCGCCGTGGCCGTCGCCGTCGCCGTGACCGTCGGGGTGTTCGTGATCGTCCAGGTGGTCGTGATCGTCGGCGTCTGCGTGATCGTCGGCGTGTTCGTGAACGTGAGGGTCGGCGCGAGGGTGAACGTCGCCGTTGCCGTCGGCGTGATCGTGCGCGTGGGCGTCCTCGTGAACGTCTGCGTGATCGTCGGCGTCTGCGTCCTCGTGGGCGTCTGCGTGATCGTCGGCGTATTCGTGCGCGTGAACGTCCTCGTGACCGTCTGCGTCCTCGTGAACGTCATCGTCCTCGTGAACGTCATCGTCCTCGTGAACGTCCGCGTGATCGTCGGCGTCAGCGTCCTCGTGAACGTCTGCGTGACCGTGGGCGTGATCGTGGGCGTCATCGTGATCGTGGCCGTCCCGGTCGTCGTGGGCGTGAACGTCGGCGTTCTCGTGAACGTCTGCGTGAACGTCTGCGTCACGGTGGCCGTGGGGGTCGGCGTGAACGTCGGCGTCACGGTCTGCGTGGACGTGTGCGTGGCCGTGAACGTGGGCGTGGAGGTGGACGTCGTCGTCGGCGTCTCCGTGGCCGTGGGCGTGGGCGTGGAGGTGGACGTCGCCGTCGGCGTTTCCGTGGACGTGGCCGTGGGCGTCGGAGTATGGGTGGGCGTCAGCGTCGGGCCCGGGTTGCCGTCGAGGCAGCTCACGCTCCAGACGAGCCGGCCGACGGAATCTTCGTCTTCGAGAACCGCATGCCCGTACAGATCCCAGGCCATCGAACCGCTGAGGTCCTGCAGGATGAGGAGGTTCGCGCGAAGGAGCTGTGCGGTGATCTGGCGCAGCGGGTCGTATCCCTCGGTGGGTCCCGCGGCCTGGATCGAACCGGCCCCGCCGAAGGCCATCACGACCAGAAGAACGACGGCGCTCGCCTTCCTGAGGAAGACCGGGAGAGCGAAGGAACGGCGACGTTTCGTCATAAGGGTCACGAGCACCCTCCCACTGTGTTCTGGCCGCTGGGACTCAGGCCTTTTTGGTTTCCGGTGCTCCCGCACCCGGCGGACAGAAGCAGCTGCTCTTCAATGATCTTGGTGACGGAGAGGCCGGCCGCGAGCTGCACGGTTCCGACAGAAACGAGGTTCACGATGTTGTCGTTGTCGGCGACGTCCGAGCCCACCGCATCGTCCACGTTGTTGCGGAGGAACAACGTGTACGTGACCCTGTCCACGACCGTGACCGCGGCGGGAGGGGGAATGACGACGTTGGCGTAGGCGCGCGCGTCGCCATTGAGACAGGCCGCGGAGTTGTCGAAAGGTGTGAAGTCGAGGACCAGCGCGTCGTATCCGCCCCCGGGCACCTTGAGGTTCGTAGCCGCCGTGCGGGCCGCGAGAAGCTGGGAAAGAGTCGGTGGCGCGCAAGTGGCCGGAGGCATGTTGATGACCTTGTTCAGGAGGGCCTCGCCCCGCCTGAGACCCGCGTCCGCTGCGTAGAAGCCTGCCTTCGCGATGCGCGTGTTGCCCGACAGGCGATCCTCCATCGACGTGAAGTACGCGATGCCCACCCCGACGATCGTCAGGACGAGGAGGACGAGGATCACGGATACGAGGGCGCTCCCGCGGCTCTGGATTCGCGGCATGCGTGGCGCCTTGCCTGGTGACGGACGTGATTTCATGGCTGCTCCGCTCATCCCCTCGGAATCCGGTTGCGAAGCATCAGCGTGGCCGTCGCGCGGTAGTGGTCGAACTGGTCGTAGAGCGGCCACGTCGGGTTGCCCGTGTCCATCGTCACCGCGTGGTCCTCCGACGCCGGCCGGAAATGCTGGCTCGTGGTCGTCGCGAGCGGGTGCCTGACGTCGACATTCGTGAGCTTGCGGGCGCCGATCGGCAGAAGCGGGGATCGCCCCGTGACGGAGAAGCGGACGCCGATCACGTTCTGGATGTCGACAGGAGGCGCGGCGATCCCGCCGGGCCCTGCCTGGAATGGCACGCCCTTGTTGCAGACGACCAGCGGGCAATCCGGCGCGACGTTGTGGATCGTCTGGCCCCCGGTATTCCAGATCGCGCCGCTTTGATACATGTAGGCGACCTGGAGATCCTCGACGTTCTCGAGGACGTTCGTGAATGAGGGGAGCGGACCGATCGGCGGGTAAGGGTTGTCGTTTGCAGGGTCGAAGAGCCCCAACTTCTGCTGCAGCTTGGGAACGCCGTCGACGCTGTCCGTCAGGACGCGGAACGAGATGATCTGCAGGCCCGCCACGAGGAAGACCGGATCCGTGAGCCCCCCCGTGCCGTTCGGGGGCGCAAGCGTGCCCGCCGTCGTGTCGACCTGGATGTGAATGTTCTTGAAGGTCGCGATGTCGGCGCAGTCCGAGCCAACGTAGTTCAAGGTCGGGATTCTCACGTATTCCCATCGTCCGGTTCTGTCGACGAGCATGAGGAGCGCGCTCTGCGTGCCGTCGTCGCCGGTCGCCGCCCTGAAGGCCGCCATGTTCGTCGCGTCGTCCGTCCCGCAGCCGACCCGGAAGTTGACATACAGGTCCTTGTTCGCGGCGGTGGGCAGATAGGGCGCGAATACCTGATACCGGCTCGGGTTGAAAGGCGCGACCATCGTGATGATGTCGGTTCCGATGTCGCCGAAGTTCGTCGAGTTGATCGCCGCGGGGATGGCGGGAGGGTTCGCCGGTATGACGCGGGGGCCGTTCCCCGGCTCGGTGCACGTCGTAGCCCCGACGGCGTCGGGACACCCGAGGTTGTTGTACGAGGACTGCGTGAGAACGCCACCCAGGTTGTAGTACGTGATCAGCGCGTTCGGGCTCTGCTGCAGGGAGTTGACGTAGTTCACGTCGGACGCGCCCGCGATGTAGTAGGACAGGTAATCGGTCGCGCGGCGCGCTGCCTGGCGGGGAAGCATGAAGTACTGCTGCCGCTCGGCGAACGCGCGCATCTGGAAGAGCATCGTCATCGCGACGGTGAGGATGATGACGAGAAGCAGCAGCGAGACCATCGCCTCGAGGAGCGTGAAGCCCCGGACCCGGCGCCCGCGGCTGCCGGCAGAAGCCCTACTGGACGTACTGGGCCACATAATCCACTCTCTTGCCGCTTCCGGTCGTGCTGATTCCGAAATAGCGCGTGGCGCCGGCGACGTCCGTGGGATACGCCGTGACCGTAATGACCCATGTCGTCAGCGGCGCGACGCTCTGCGCCGCATCCTGCTCGATCACGTACCGGATCTTGTAGGGGCCGTCCGCCGCTTCCATGACGTTCGCTCCCGCGGGACCCCAGAACGGGAACGCGACTAGTTCGGCCGCCGTGTATGGCAGGTTCACCGCGTTCGCCCCGAGCGGCGGGATGCCGGTGCCGAGGGGCGACGCGAAGCTGTGCTGCGTCACGTAGTAGTACCAGCGGAGGTTCTCGACGACCTGCTGGCACTTGAAGAGCATCTGCGTGCGCGCCGCCGAGCCCTTGTTGATGATGAGCGCGACCGAGAACATCTGGAGGATGCCGACGAGGACGAGCGCCATGATCGTCATGGCGAGGAGCACCTCGACGAAGCTGCTGCCGCGGCGGGAGCGGAAGACGCGGTGGGCGCGGTGAACGTCGAGCTCAGCCATTCTGATCCACCCACGCGGGCGTAGAGTCCTTGATCTGCTTGATGACGCGAACGCTCCAGACGGGGTTGATGCTGAGCATGTACCGCGTCGGAGGCATCAATGAGCCGTTGACGACGTCCACGTGCGTGAGAACGAGCGTGGCCGGCGCGCCGATCTGCCGGCCCGTCGAAGCGGGGAGGCCGGCCTTCGGGGCGGCGGGCTTCGGGCCGACCGCCATCGCACGGCCCTGGAGGTCGCACATGATGACGCGCGCCACGTTCCAGGGCGTGGTGTTGTCCGACCAGAGCGTGGACATGACCTGGGACGTGTTCGTATCGGACAGGCAGAACTCCTGGTTCACGCCCCCCGTCACGACGATGTTGTACTGATCGATGAGGATATCTTCCCCGGCCAGAGGCACCTTCTGGAAGGGGTCGAGGACTTCGTCCTGCGTCCGGTCGCCGATCAGGTAGATGGGGACAGAACTGGAGGCTCCCACCGTGACGCGAGGGCCCACCTGCACGAACACCGCCATGCCGCGGCGCTGCGCCTCCGAGTATGCCCGCTGGAAGAGGACCTTGATATCCCCCGAGGCGCTCTGGAGCTTCTGGCGCTTCCAGGCCGGCAATATCCCGGTTCCGACGACAGCGAGGACCAAGAGGATAAAGATGACCACCAGCAGCTCGACCAAGCTGAATCCTCTCCGGCCTTGCGGCCGGGGGCCGTGCGACGGCGGGCGGCTGAGCAGAAGCGAATGGTTCTTCATCGATAAAATCCGTCCATTAAAAGCGAGGTTCATGCCCGACCCCCTGGTTGAACTCCAAACGACTCCTGAGAGGCATGTTACACCCGTCACGAGGCAATTCTTCAACCCATCAGCGCCAGTCGAACTGACGCTTTTCGTAACACTCTCTGTCCGGCGGCGGACGATTCGTGCCGAGGCGCGAACCGGCGCGCTCGGCTACGATAGGACGAGCATGGAGCCTCGCTGATGGTCCTCGAGAAGCTGCGCGGACTCCGTTCCGAGCCGGCCTTCGTCGCCCAGCTCCGCGAGCACAAGTGGACGAACGAGCAGCAGAAAAGGGAGCTTCTCGAAAAATTCCAGAGCGTCTCGAAGCCCGACGTCGAATGGGTCGCCTGGACCGCGCTGGACCAGACGCCGGAGATCCGGGCCGCGGGCCTCGCGATCCTGAAGAGGCGCCACGACCGGGCCGGCCTCGAGGCGCTCGTCCCGTTCCTCAAGACCCGCTCGGAGGCCGTGCGGCGCGCGGTCATGCGGTTCCTGAAAGAGCTCGCGGGTCCGCAGCTCGGACCCTTCCTTCAGGAGGTGGCGTCCCGCGGCGACGACTTCGCGCGTCTCGCGGCCCTCGAGCTCGCGCGTGAGCTGCCCGCGGAGGCCGCCTTCGACATCGCGCGTCGCGTGCTCACCGCGGCGAACCCCGCCGTCCGCGCCCGCGCCCTGAAGGCCGTGAGCGAAATGACTTTCGAGGGAAGCGCGGCGGTGGCCGCGAGCCTGGCCGTTCCGCTGCTCCAGGACGAAAGCGAGGAGATCAGGTACTCGGCCCTCGCCGTTCTCGAGAAGAACCCGAACGAGAGCTACTTTCCCGACGTTCTCCAGATGGCCCGCACCGGCGGCGGGCGCGTCGCGGAGGCCTCGTTCGCCGCCATCAAGCGTCTGCTCGCGACGGCGAAGGACGACCACACCCCGGAGATCGTGCCGCTCCTCGCCGACGGCAACGGGCTCGTGCGCCAGGGCGCCGTGAATATCCTCATGCCCTTCCCTCCGGACCTCCTCGCCCGGCGGATCCTCGAGCATTTTCGCGGATCGTTCGTGTGGGTGCGCGACCGCGCGGTGGAGGCCGCGCGCGACGGGCTGCCCGGATTCGTGAACGCCCTCCTCGCGCTCACGAAAGATCCCGATCCGTCCTTCGCGAAGGCCGCGTCGGAAATGACGCTCGCCCTCTCCGACGCCAAGGCGCTGCCCGTCTGGATCAAGCTCGTGGACGACCCGGATCTGTGGGTGCGGACGCGGGCCGTCGAGACGCTCGGGCGCGCGGGCAAGGGAAACGACGACGTCCTCACGCGACTCCTCACGGCGCTGAAGGATCCCGATCTCGTCATCGCGGCCGCCTCGGCCGTCGGGGAGCTCGGCGACCGGCGCGCCGCGCAGCCGCTGCTCGACGCGTTCAAGGGCGCCGCGACGCGTCCGGACGTCCAGATGGAGATCCTCGACGCGATGGGAAAGCTCGCGCTCCAGGAGCCCGGCGTGCAGCCTCAGATCGCGACGGTCTGTTCGCGCGTCTCGCAGATGGCGCAGCTGGATCCCGCGGTTCGCGAGCGCGCCCGCCGTCTCGTCGGCAAGCTCTCGGGCGACGAGGCCCGCGACGCGCTGCCCGACATCGAGCCCGAGGTCGAGGCCGTCGACCTGGCGGGTAACCTCGGCGCGCGGCTCGTCGAGTTTCTCGCCGACACGGTCAAGCGCGGAGCCTCCGACCTCCACCTCGCCACCGGATTCGTGCCCCACCGCCGGGTGCAGGGCGTTCTCGAGCCCATCGACGCGCCTCCCATGACCCGCGCACGGGCGACGCAGCTCATTCGCGAGGTTCTCGACGAGTCGGAGTGGAAGCGCCTCGAACGCGAGCGCCAGATCGACGTCTGCCTGAAGCTGCCCGGACTCGGGCGCTTCCGCGCGAATTTCTATTCCCAGCGCGGCGGCTTCGACGCGTGTTTCCGCGTCGTCCCGAAGACGATTCCGACGATCGAGGAGATCGGACTCCCGCCCACACTCTCCGACGTCCTGAAGTTCACGCAGGGACTCGTCCTCGTGACCGGACCGTCGGGCTGCGGCAAGTCCACGACGCTCGCGGCGCTCATCGACCGCATCAACGAAACGCGCCCGTGCCACATCATCACGGTCGAGGATCCGGTCGAGTTCGTCCACGCGAACAAGGAAGCCCTCGTGAACCAGCGGCAGGTGCCCCACCATACGGCCTCGTTCGCGCGGGCGCTCAAAGCCGCCCTCCGCGAGGACCCGGACGTGATCCTCGTGGGCGAGATGCGCGACCTCGAGACGATCTCGCTCGCGATCACGGCCTCGGAGACGGGCCACCTCGTCCTCGGCACCCTGCATACGACGAATGCGCCGTCGACGATCGACCGCATCGTCAGCTCCTTCCCCCCCGGGCAGCAGGGCCAGATTCGCGTCATGCTCGCGGACTCCCTGAAGGCCGTCGTCTCCCAGGCCCTCCTGCCGCGCCGCGGATTCGCGGGCCGCGTGGCCGCCTTCGAGATCCTGCGGTCGACCTCCGCCGTGTCCGCGCTCATCCGCGAGGGCAAGACGCATCAGCTTCCGTCCCAGCTCCAGACCGGCCAGAACGCGGGCATGATCACCATGGACCAGTCGCTCATGAAGCTCTGCGAGGAAGGAAAGGTGGATCCCGAGAGGGCCATCGAGAAAGCGCTCAAGAAGGAGCCCTTCGAGAAGCTCCTCGCCGACGAGAGGCAGGCGCTCGAGTGAGCGCGACGCCTGTCCTCTCCTCCGCCGAGACGGGCGTGAACCGGATCGACACGCTTCTCCGGATCGTCGTCGACAAGAAAGCCTCGGACCTCCACCTCAGCGTGGGCTCGCCGCCGTTGGTCCGCGTGGACGGCGATCTCATGAAGTTGAAGTGGCGCACCCTGACCGAGGAGGAGTACGAAAGCCTCGTCGCGCCGATCGCCCCCGAGAGGCCGTTCAAGGACTGGCGGGAAACGGGCGACGCCGACTTCGGCTATTCGATGGGGAAGATCGCCCGCTTCCGCGTGAACCTGTTCCGGCAGGAGCACGGGTCCGGCGCCGTGCTCCGCATGATCCCGCCGAAGGTCCTCACGATCGAGGAGCTCGGGCTCCCGCCCCTCGTCGCGAACGTCGCGCGTGTTTCGCGGGGCCTCGTCCTCGTCACCGGTCCAACGGGATCCGGCAAGTCCACGACGCTCGCGGCCCTCCTCGACTGGATCAACCGCACGCGCGCGTCGCACATCGTGACGATCGAGGACCCCGTCGAGTTCCTCCACACGCCGCAGAAGTCGCTCATCTCGCACCGCGAGCTCGGCTTCGACACACCCACGTTCGCGGGCGCGCTCAAGGCCGCTCTCCGCGAGGACCCCGACGTCGTCCTCGTCGGCGAGCTCCGCGACCTCGAGACGATGTCGATGGCCCTGCAGGCCGCGGAGACGGGACTCCTCGTCTTCGGCACGCTCCACACGAATTCGGCCGCGAAAGCGGTGGACCGCCTCATCGACAGCTTCCCCGCCGAGGAGCAGGAGCAGATCCGCACCGTTCTGGCCGAGGTGTTGAAGGCGGTCGTCGCCCAGGTGCTGCTCAGAAAGAAGGGCGGCGGACGGGCGCCCGCGTTCGAAGTCCTCCGAGGCTCCTCGGCGCTCTCGAACAGCATCCGCGAAGGCAAGACGAACATGATCACGACGCTCATCCAGACGGGCCGCAACGCCGGCATGATCGGGATGGACCAGTACCTCGCGGATCTCGTCGTCGCGGCCACCGTCGAGCTGGACGAGGCGACCGAAAAGGCGCTGGACAAGGACCAGTTCAAGGGACTCGTCGAGAAGCGAAAGGCCGCGGCGAACCGCGCGGCGGCACCCGCGGCGGGCGCCGCCCTCGAACCCTGAGGGCCTGTCCCGATCGCGGGGGAAGCCTCAGGCTTTCGCGGGCAGCGTGAGGACGAACCGCGCGCCCGAAAGCTCGGGGGAGCGCTCGACGGTCACGGCGCCGCCGTGAAGCAGGGCGATCTTGGCGACGAGGGCGAGGCCGAGCC
>JAMQPJ010000113.1 GCA_023717585.1 Thermoanaerobaculia bacterium | reverse complement strand
GGCGACGCGTGGATGGCTCGTTATCCGCGCGAGCTCGACCCGAAGGATCCGGCGGCGGTCTCGATCGAGGACGTCGACGTGGTCCCCTCCCCCGAGAAGACCCCGTGGAGCCTCGACGCGTCGCGACAGCGGGGCCGCGTGACCGCTCTGGTCGAAGTTTCCGAGCAGGGCATGGTCAACCGCTTTCTGCCGACGGGTGAAACGGAACCGCTCCTCGGGCTATGGCTGAAGTCGTTCGCCGCGAGGTGGCGCTTCACGCCGGCCGTGGCGGGCGGCCGCCCGGTCCCGTGCTGGATGGCTCTCGACGCCACGCTCGACTACACGCTCGACTCGGCGAAGAAAAAGAGCGAGCGCGTGATCAAGAAGAACCTGCGGGCTACTCCGAAGTGAATCAGGGGAACCTGAGGCCGGGATTCCCCTAATACCCCTCCGCGCCTCGGCCGAAGCCTGAGACGAATCGAATCATTCGACCCTTCGCACGTCTCCCATCCGCCGCGTCTTTTTCTTCGCGTCGAAATACTCGAGCAGCGGAATGAGCGTCTTGCGCGTGAGGCCGAGGAGATCCCGGAAGCCCGCGACGCTCAGCGTCTGTCCCCGCACGGTGTCGAGCTTTTTCTCCGCGGCAAGAGCGACGTCCCTGTGGACGACGAGATCGGGCGAGAGCCGCACGAGCGTGCCGGACTTCACGAGATGCGACACGAGACCCTCCACGACGGCCGGTTTCGTGCCCAGGGCGCGCGCGAGCTCGTGAGGGTGAGGCGGCTCGAACCCCGCCGCGCGAAACCCTTCGGCGATCTTCGCCGCAAAAGAGGCCGAGTCGCCGGCGAGATCCGCGGCCTTCGCGCCGGGCGGGACGACGCGGTCGCCGTCCAGCGCGATCTTCTTTCCGGCCAGGAGAACGGCGATCCATCCGTCCACGGCGGCGGGCGAAAGGGCCCTTCCGAGGCGTTCGGCGAACTCGCTCTTCGCGAACGAGACGGAAACGCCGCCGCTTTTCCTGCGCTCGGCGAAGGCGGCCGCGGCGCGCTCGGCGAGGGAGGACGCGGTTCCGGCGTGCGCATGGAGGGCGGGCGCGATGCGCAGGGCCCTGCCGGAGGACGAGAGCGCGTCGAGGAGGCCGGCGGTCGCCGAAGCCGGTATGCCGAGGCGAACTCCGAGGCGGGCCGCGGTCAGCCCCGCCGGGCCTGCCTCGAGAAGGAAGAGGTCCGCGAGGTCCCTTTCGTCGCCGGCTGAGAGGACGGAGAGGACCTGGGTCAGGTGACTCGCGTCCGCGCCGCTCCGGCGCCTGAGACGCGGGCGCCCGGCGTCGAGCACGCGCCCGCCTCCGATCGTCTCGACGGGTGAAGGCCTTCTCAAGACGAAGCGATCTCCGGGACGCGCGGGCAGGGGCGATTCCAGAGTGATCTGTGCGAAGCCGCTCGAGCCGGGGAGGAACGCCTGTTCGCGGGGAGAGTCCTTCGCGGAACCCGCGCCGAGGAGGTGAACGCGACCCGCGATGTCCGCGGTCCCGAGATGAACACGGAGGCGCGCGCCGTCGCCGAGGGGGCTCTTCATGGAGGGCAGCCAGGTGACCTCCGCCGTCAGGATGGAGGAGGGCTCGAGTCCTCCGCGCGCGGCGAGCGCCTGGCCCCGGCGCAGGGCCAGACGCTCGACCCCGGCGAGGTTCAGGCTCGTGCGTTCCCCGGCCCAGGCCTCCTTGCGCTCCTCGCCGTGCACTTCGATTCGCCGCACGCGCACGTCGTGCTGCTCGGGAAAGAGCGTGAGCGTGTCCAGGGCCGTGAGGCGTCCGCCGTCGAGCGTCCCCGTGACGACGGGCCCGAAGCCCTTCATCGTGAACGCGCGGTCGAGGAACAGGCGCGGCACGCGCTTCGTGCGGTCCTCGCGCACGAGGCCGCGGGCCGCCCGGGTGAGGGCCGCCCGGAGCGCGTCGAGGCCGGCGCCGGTGACGGCCGAGACGGCGACGAGGGGGGCGTTCGCGAGAAACGAGCCCTTGACGAGGGCGCGGATCTCCTCTTCCACGAGGGCGCCGGTCTCGGAATCCGAAAGGTCGCTCTTCGTCCGCGCGATCACGCCGGAAGAGACCCCGAGGAGCTTCAGGATGTCGAGATGCTCGCGGGTCTGCGGCATGACGGAATCGTCCGACGCGACGACGAAGAGGACGAGATCCACCCCCTGCGCCCCTGCGACCATCGTCTTCACGAACTTCTCGTGGCCGGGCACGTCCACGAACGAGAACATCGTGTCGTCCCAGGCGGCGTGGGCGAAGCCGAGGTCGATCGTGATGCCGCGCGCCTTCTCCTCCGGCAGCCGGTCGGGGTCGGTCCCGGTCAGCGCCTTGACGAGGGCGCTCTTGCCGTGGTCGATGTGGCCGGCGGTGCCGACGAGAACGCGGCGCATGTCAGTACTCCGGTCCCGTGTAGGTCGGTGACTTCTCGGGCGGAAGCGGCTCGCCCGCGAGCTTCGCGCGCGCGTGCCTGGCGACCCGGAGGCCGTCGAGGGCCGCCGAGACGATGCCGCCGGCGAATCCCGCCCCCTCGCCGGCGGGAAAGAGGCCCGGCAGGGTCGTCGACTCGCACCAGCCGTCGCGTTCGATGCGCACGGGCGAGGACGTGCGCGACTCGGGGGCGAGAAGGACCGCCTCGTCGGAGACGAAGCCGGGCATCCTCCTGTCGAAAGCCCGGAGCCCTTCGGCGAGAGCCTCGAGATACGGCTCGGGCAGGATGCCGTCGAAGAGGGAAGGAACGACCGCGGGGCCGTACGTCGTGTGCGGAATCGGGCGCGGCTCGACGCGCCCCGCGCGGCTCTTCAGAAAATCGGTGACACGGAGCGCGGGGGCCGCGTACGTCGAGCCTCCGGCGCGGAACGCCGCCTCCTCGACGCGGCGCTGGAGCTCGCGCCCCCGGAAGAGCGGCTCGCCCGGCATCGCGTCGAAGTCCTCGTCGCGCGTCTGGACGACGATACCTGCGTTCGCGTAGCCGGACGCGCGCTTGTAGCGCGACATCCCGTTCGTCACGACGCCGGAAGGTTCCGACGAGCACGCGATGACCTCGCCGCCCGGGCACATGCAGAACGTGTAGAGTCCGCGCCCGTTCGACGCGAGGTGCGCCTGCTTGTAGTCGGCTGGCATCACGCCGCAAGAGGACGAGAGTTGCGCGTACTGGATGAGGTCGACGGTGTCCTGGGGGTGCTCGATCCGGAGTCCCATCGCAAAGTGCTTCCGCGTCATCGCGACGCCGCGCCGGGCGAGCATCTCCATCGTGTCGCGGGCCGAATGGCCGAGGGCGAAGATCGCGAGCTCCGCCGGGATCTCCTCCCCCGAGGCCAGGATCAGGGCGCCGAGGCGGTTGTCCTTGCCCCCCGTCACGAGATCGACGACCCTGGCGCGAAATCGCAGCGTGGCGCCGTGCTCGAGAAGGTGCTTGCGGATGTTCCTGAGGACGACGACGAGCCGGTCCGTGCCGATGTGCGGCTTCGCGTCGACGAGGATCGAGGCCGGCGCGCCGAAGCGGCGCAGCGTCTCGAGGACGACCGCGACCTTGTCGTGGCGCTTGCCGCAGGTCAGCTTCCCGTCGCTGAAAGTGCCGGCGCCGCCTTCCCCGAACTGGACGTTCGACTCGGGGTCGAAGACGCCCGACGTCCAGAACTTCATCACCGCGCGGTAGCGGTCTTCGGCCGGATCTCCGCGCTCGAGCACGGTGACGGGGATGCCCGCGTCCACGAGCGCGAGCGCCGCGAAGAGGCCCGCGGGCCCCGTCCCGACGACGGCAGTCTTCGCAGAGCGCTGGGCCGGCGGGAGGAGCAGCTCGGGGCCTCGAGGAGCGGGAGCGTCCGCGAGCCGGAGAGGAGGGGAAAGCCGGGGCGCGAGCGGCGCCTCGGAAGAAAACTCCACGCTGAGATCCCAGAAGAGCGCGGGTTTCTGGCGCGCGTCCAGAGACCGTCGCACGAGGACGAAATCGGAGAGTCCGTCGGGCGGTACGCCGAGGGCGCGCGCGACGACGGCGAGGTCCACGCTTTTCGGCGCCCGGGCGCGCAGGCCGGAGAGGCGGTAGCGAAACGAGCCCGGCACGGCCCGTATTCTGAGGCTATCCTTCAGGCCGGATGATCGCCTTCGTCCTCGCGGCCGGTTTCGGCACGCGCTTCCGGCCCGAAACACTCACACGGCCAAAATCCCTCCTCCCGCTCGGCGGCCGGCCAATCCTCTTCCACGTTTTCGACCATCTTCTCGGGGAGGGCGCGGACGCCTTCGTCGTGAACGCGCACCATCTCGCGGAGGAGCTGCGCGGCGCCGTCGGAGAGTCGTACGCGGGCGTCCCCGTCGCATGGTCCGTCGAGGAGGAGATTCTGGGGACGGCGGGCGGCATCCGGCGCGCGCAGGAGCGCGGCCTCCTCGGGAGCGGGGCGTTCCTCGTCGCGAACGGCGATGTCCTCACGACGTTCCCGCTCGGACGTCTCCTCGCGGGGCGCCACGAGCCCGGCGTCGTGTCGGCGCTCGCCGTCGTCCCCAACGGAGCGCCTTCCGTCGAAACGCCGCTCTGGGCCGATGCGAAAGGAAGGCTCGCAGCCGTGGGTGGCGAGCGCCCGCGGGAGGACGCCACGGGGCCGTGGCTCTTCACGGGACTCCAGGCCGCGACACCCGCGCTCGCCGCGCGCATTCCCGCGGGTTTCAGCGAGCTCGCGAGGGACGTCCTCGGGCCGTCCGCCCGCTCCCGGGACGGCGCGTTCGCGCTCGTTCCGTACCGGATGCCGGACGACGGGCTCTTCTTCGACCTCGGGACGCGCGACCGGCTGGCTGCCGCCGAAGCAGCCCGCGCGTCGCGCGCGGCTCTCGCCGCTCCCGCCGCGCGCGCCTCCTCCGACTGAGACCGTCACCATCTCTTGATCCACTTCCGGGACTTGCCGTGCCAGGTGAAGGTCTGGATTTTCGCGTTCAGAGGCGTGACGCGGACGGCCGCCTGGCGGCGCTTCCTGTTCGAGAGATAGACGGAGCCCGGCGAGGCCTTGCCGAGCGGCGAAAACGAACAGATGTCCGAACGGCCGAATCGGAGCGGATCCGCGAGATCGCCGATAGGCGCGCCGCCCGGGTCGAGGCCGTCGAAGCCGGGCACGAAGGAGAACGAGATGCCGGGATACTTGCCGCGGAGCCAGTAGGGCCCCGCGACGAGGCGGTCGACGCCCTTTCGGATGTCGGCCGTCGTGACGCCGTTGCCGTTCCCGTCCTGATAGACCGATAGCACGAGATCTCCACCCGAGGAGATCCACTTCACGCCGACGTCGGCGCCCTGGAAGACGGCGCGGG
>JAMQPJ010000071.1 GCA_023717585.1 Thermoanaerobaculia bacterium | reverse complement strand
CCTCCTCGCCCGTTCCGCCTCCTCCCGCTCCCCGTCCCGACACGATGATGTCGTACGGCGCGAGCGCGGGACCGCATTCCCCCGGAGTCACGCACGTCCGCACGGCTTCCCCTGCCCCACAGACCGGAGCGACAGCCGCTTCGCCGATGCGCGGCGCCGGCGGCCTCGGCCGCGCGGTCATCGCGGCACCGCCGGCTCCCGTCGCGCGACCCGTCCGTCCAGCTCCGCCCGCGTCTCCCCCGGGGGGCGGTTTCCAGCGCCCGGGATTCTCGCCGCGCCCCGCGACGGGCGGCGTGCCGCCCCGCCCCGGCTTCGCGCCACGGCCCGGTTTTTCGCCGCGTCCCGGCGGGCCGTCGAGCCCGGGCTTCGGCCCGCGTCCGGCCTTCGGCCGTCAGCCTCTCGGAGGCCCCGTCGCTCCGCCGCTGCCCGACACCGCCGACCGGCGGAAGAAGGACGCGACGAAACCGGGCCTCGGCGTCAAGAAGGGCGACACGAAGAAAGCGGAGTCGAAGAAGCCGCGCACGAAGGAAGTCTCCGCCCTCGAAGAGGACGTGCGCGAGTACCTCGGCTCGTACAAGCAGGACACCTACGAAGACATCCAGACGCCGTCGGGCGAGGGGACGGACGAGGCCCTCGCGGCCAAGCCCCTCTCCAAGTCCGCGCAGCGGCGCGCCGGCAAGAAGACCACGACCACGGAGACCGGCGAGGTCGTCGAGCTGAAGAAGAAGTCCGACGGGCCCGTCTTCCTTTCGGAAGGCGTCAGCGTCAAGGAGCTGTCCGAGAAGCTCGGAATCCTCGCGAAGGACCTCATGAAGGCGTTTCTGTCGCGTGGCGTCTTCGCGACGATCAACCAGCCGCTCGACCCGAAGATCGCGGTCGAGATCGCGAAGGAGTTCGGCGTCGAAGCGGCCGTCGTCTCGTTCGAGGAGGAGCTCGAGCTCTCGCGCCAGCAGACGGCGAACGACCAGGCCGCGGCCGGTCCCGTCCCCGCGGAGGACGCCGGCTCTCTCGCCAGCGCCGGGGAGCGCATCCCGCGCGCCCCCGTGGTGACCGTCATGGGACACGTCGACCACGGCAAGACGTCGCTTCTCGACGCGATCCGCAAGGAGAACGTCGCCGAGGGCGAGGCCGGCGGCATCACGCAGCACATCGGCGCGTACCGTGTCATCACCAGGGGCAAGCCGATCGTGTTCCTCGACACGCCGGGCCACGAGGCCTTCACGATGATGCGCTCGCGCGGCGCCAAGGCCACGGACATCGTCGTCCTCGTCGTGGCCGCCGACGACGGCGTCATGCCCCAGACGTCCGAAGCGATCGATCATGCCCGCGCCGCCAAGGTGCCTCTCGTCGTCGCCATCAACAAGATCGACAAGCCCGACGCGAACCCGCAGCGCGTCAAGCAGGAGCTCGCCGACAAGGGCGTTCTCGTCGAGGAATTCGGCGGCGACGTCGTGGCCTGCGAGATCTCCGCGAAGAAGAAGATCGGGATCGACCAGCTCCTCGAGATGATCCTGCTCCAGGCCGACCTCCTCGAGCTGAAGTCCGTGGCGACCGGTCCGGCCCGGGGCGTCGTCCTCGAGGCGCGGCGCGAGGCCGGCAAGGGCACGCTCGCGACCGTGCTCATCCAGCAGGGCACGCTCCACGTCGGCGACGTGTTTTTCGCCGGCACGGCCGTGGGCCGCGTGCGCGCGATGCTCGACGACCACGCCAAACGCGTGACCGAGGCGCCACCCGCGACGCCCGTCGAGGTCATGGGCTTCGAGGACATTCCGAACGCGGGCGACACGCTCCAGGTCGTCGAAGACGAGAGCAAGGCCCGCCAGGTCTCCCAGTTCCGCTCCCTCAAGGAGCGCGAGGAATCGCTCACGAAGTCCTCCCGCATGTCCCTCGACTCGCTCTTCAACCGGATGAAGGAAGGCGAGATGAAGGATCTCGCGCTCATCGTGAAGGCCGACGTCCACGGTTCCGAGGAGGTCCTCGTGCAGACCCTCGGAAAGCTCTCGACGGAGAAGGTGAAGGTCAGCGTCCTTCACTCCGGCGTCGGCGCCATCTCGGTGAACGACGTGCTCCTCGCCTCGGCCTCCGAGGCCATCATCATCGGATTCAACGTGAAGCCCGAGAAGAAGGCCCAGGAGCTGGCCGACCACGAGGGCGTCGACATCCGCCTGTATTCCGTCATCTACACGCTCTCCGACGAGATCAGGAAGGCCATGACCGGCCTCCTCGACACCGTCAAGAAGGAGGTCACCCGCGGCCACGCGGAGGTGCGCGAGACCTTCAAGGTGCCGAAGATCGGCACGATCTCGGGCTGCATGGTCACGGACGGCGTCATCCCGCGTTCGGCCTCCGTGCGGCTCATCCGCGACAGCCGCGTGATCTACGAGGGCAAGATCGGATCGCTCCGCCGCTTCAAGGACGACGCGTCCGAGGTCAAGCAGGGTTTCGAGTGCGGCATCGGGATCGCGGGCTATCAGGACGTGAAGATCGGGGACGTTCTGGAGGCGTTCGTCATCGAGGAGCTCGCCGGATCGCTGACCTGAGGGGCACGTGGTCGTCGCTCTCGCGGTTTACGAATTTCATCTCCCCGGGTGCCGGGGCCTCAAGGAGAAACGCTCCTTCCTGAGGCCTCTGAAGACCCGGTTGCGCGGCGACTTCGAGATCTCGGCGGCGGAGGTCGCGCACCAGGACCTGCTCCAGCGCGCGACCCTCGGGATCGCCGCCGTGGGGCCGGACCCGGAGGCCCTCGAGCCCCTCCTGCAGAGAGTCCGCGATTTCGTCGAGGCGTACGCGGAAGAGAACGGCGCCGAGATCGCGAGCGAGCTGCACGAGCTCGTGGGATTCGGGGACGTCGGAGAGCCCGGAAGCTCCTTCGGCGCCCCGGACTGAGGACAGGAGACGCACATGGCGACAGAGAGACGGTCCGCCGCCGCGCCCGGCAGGCGGCCGAAGAAAGTGGGAGACGTCGTGCGGGCGGAGCTCGCCCGCCTCCTCAGGGAGGACCTGCGCGACCCCGCGATCGGGTTCGCGACGATCACCGACGTCGTCATGTCCGACGACCTCCGCTCGGCGCGCGTCTTCGTTTCGGTATTCGGCGCGAAGGACCAGTTCGCGAAGACCGTCGAGGCTCTCAACCGGGCGCGGGGGCGCCTGCGCTCGCTCGTCGGGAAGAACTGCGCCCTCCGGCACGCTCCGGACCTGCACTTCGCGGAGGACCACACGCTCGAGCGCGGCGCGCGCGTCGAGGA
>JAMQPJ010000059.1 GCA_023717585.1 Thermoanaerobaculia bacterium | reverse complement strand
CGCTCTTCCGATCGGGCCGCCCTGCGGGGCCGAATGCTACGCCAACGGTCCGGGGCACGTCAATCCGGCCGCTTTCTGCGACAAACGGGGCGGAACGGACCGTGCATCGGGGGTCGCTACAATGCCCGACGTGACACGCATGACCTCACTCTGCCGTCTCCTTCTATTCGTTGTCGCCCCTGCCGTCCTGGCCGCGCTGCCGGGCCTCGGACAGACCCCGACGCCGACACAGACCCCGACGCCGACACCGACCCCGACACCCACCCCGACCGTCACGCCGACGCCGACTCCGTCCGAGACGCCGACACCCACTCCCGCTCCCACGGCGCGCCCGGTCCCGGCGGGATCCGAGATCTGGACGTTCGGCGGCGGCGCGGGACTCTACGACGGCTCGAACCTCGTCAAGGACTCGAGCGGCGCGATCTGGGCGGTGTCCGCCGCGGAAAACGCGATCTCCCGCATGTCCGCGGACCGCAAGAAGCTTTCGCGCTGGATCATGGCGAAAGACAGCGCCCCGAGCTCGCTCCTCCCCGACTCGGACGGAACGTTCTGGGTGACCGAGCTCGGAGGCTTCAAGGTCGCGCATTTCGACCCCGCGAGCGGAAACGTCACCGAGTACGTGGACGCCACACGGCGCCCGACCGCTCTCGTGAAACGGCCCGACGGCAAGTTCTGGCTGCCCGAAACCGGCGGCCTTCTCGCGCTGTTCGACCCCTCCGTCCCGAGCTTCGTCTACTACCAGACGCCGGGCGTCTTCTACCTCTCCTACCCATGGCAGGACGCCGACGGAACGCTCTTCTCGCTCGATTTCATCTACGGATCGATCGTTCGCTGGGCGCCCGACCTGTCGACGGCGCGGGTCTGGACGCTTCCGATCACGTCGATCTCCCCTTCGAAGATCGTGCGCCTGGCCGACGGCAAGCTCTGGATCTCCTTCTTCAACTCGTCGGAGCTCGGGCGCTTCGACGACCAGACGGGCACGCTCGACATCTTCACGCTGAACGCGGGCGCCTTCCCCTTCGACCTTCACAACTACCGCGGGCGGGTTCTCTACTCCGACCTCGCCGGCCAGGTCGGCTTTCTCGATCCGGCGAAGGCGGTCCCCTCGTCCTCGACGATCCTGACGCAGGGCGACGTCGTGCCGGCCGTCCGCTCGACCTTCCCGACGACTGCCGTCACGAGCCCTCTCGCCTTCGACGAGCAGGACCTGACCCCGCCGTTTCCGGCAATCGACCCGGGAAGCAGCGACCTTCCCGGTCTCGCGCAGATCCTCGTGAACAACGGGAGCGCGCTCTGGGCTATGCTGATCGACGAGGCGAGAGGCCGCATCTTCTTCGGAACGGCGGGCGCGATCGGCATCCTCGGGCCCCCGCCGCAGATCGATATCCGCGACCTCTACCTCGCATCCGCATCCGCCGCGGCGCTCCCCTCCGATCCCGCGCGCGTTTACCGCACGCGGATCGTCACCTGGAACCGCGGAACTCCCGACGCCGCGGGGGCGACGAAGACCCTCAACTGCATCCAGCGAATCCTGCCCGACGGGTGGATCGCCGGGTTGTCGGGCACCGCGACGACGGCGGTGCCGGCCGGGACGCTCCTCTCGCAGGAGGACGTCGTGGGCACCGACATGGAAGCCGCCGGCTTCTTCGGCGGCCTCCAGATCACGTCGGACGTCCGGGACGACGCGTTCGCCTGGTCGCGCGTCTCGCTGCCGGCGCCCGGCGGCGGGACCCTGGGATACGCAACGAATGCCGTGAAAGACGCCGTCGGCCTCGGCGCGAGCGAAACGGGCTTCCTGTTCGCCTCCCCGGACGTCGCGCAGCGCACGATCGCGGGACTGCTCGTGACGCAGTCATCGACGGGCACGCTCTCGATCGTCGACGCGGCCGGCGTGACCAGGGCCAGCTACGCGTACGACTGGCCCGGTGGTTATCGGGTCGAGGGCACGTCGATCTTCGATGCCTTCGGCTTCGCTCTCCCGCCTCTCCCGTCCGCGCGCATCGTGTGCAAGGTCGAGACGGGGCGCGTGCTGCTGTTCGGCACCGCCTTCGATCCGGTGAGCGGCGACGGGGCGAACCTCGGCGCCATCGGAGCGGCCGCCTTCTCCCCCGGGCTCCAGATCACGGGCTTTGCGCGCGGCGGCGGACTCTCTTCCGCGCTCCAGGTCTTCAACCCCGGGACGGATCCGGCGCACGTCAGCGTTACCTTCCGCGTGGCCCAGCCCGTGGACGGGCCCGCGCTCGTCCCGGCCCCCTTCGCCGCGACGGCCACCGTCCCGCCGGGAGCCGTGGCCACACTCGACCTGAGCGGCGGGGGTACGACGGTCACCGGTACGCTCGACGTCTACTCGGACCAGGCGGTCGCGGCCTTCGCGACGTTCCGGACGGCCCTGTCCGTGGGCGGAAACGCCGTCTTCACGGCCCCCGCCGTGTTCTTCGCGTCTCCCACAGGGGTCTCCCCGGGATCGCGCGGCGTCTTTCTCGCAGCGACGCAGAACGACGCGTTCTCGTCGACGATTCAGCTCACGAGCACGTCCCCGAATCCCGGCGACGCGACCGTGAACTTCATCGGCGCCGACGGAACGGCCACCGGCAGCCGCACCGTGACGGTTCCTCCCTGGGGCGTCGTCTCTCTCCCCGGCTCCCTGGCCGGCGCCGCGGCCGATCTCGGGCGCGTGGACGTCGTCCCGGCCGACGGCACGACCCCGTTCCTCATGGTCCTTCTCCGGCAGGACAGGCAGACGCGCGATACCGACGTCATTCTGCCGCTCGTGGTCGCAAAATGAAGCTCTCGAAGCTCCTCTCCATCGGAATCCTCGGCGCTCTCGCTGCCGGCGCGCCTGCGCGCGCCGACGAGGTCGTGGTGACCGGCGTCGCGACGGGCGTCGGCAACCGCTTCTCGCAGACCTCCACGCCCTTTACGAACGACAAGGGCGCGCTCGAGTGGGTCTTCACGCATCGCTTCAACCAGAACGTCAAGGACGCGGGCGGCGGCAGCCTGGGCGGCCTCGACTCGGGAGCCGCCATCGGCTTCGGGGTCGCGTACGTCTTCGTGCCGAACGTCGCGGTCGAGGTCTACCGGGTCAACAACTATGCGGACTACGAGTTCGCGCTCAAGGCAACGCTCGTGCGGCCGCAGGCGTCGTTCCCGCTGGGCCTGGGCGTGCGCGGAGGCCTCGACTGGCGCACCGCCGCGTACGCGCCGAAGGAGACGAGCGCGTTCGGCCAGGTTCTCCTCTCGTACACGATCGCGAACCGCGTCACGATCGGGGCGGCGCCGAGCTACACGGCGAACACGCAGTTCCAGACGGACGTCTTCAACGTGCCGATGATCCTCCAGCTCAAGATCACGAAGTCGATCGCCGTCATCGGCGAATTCGTCCCGAAGAAGAACTTCCTGCCGGAGTCGGTGGCCCAGTGGACGGTCGCGGTCGAGAAGCAGGTCTTCCATCACCGGTTCGCCGTCTGGATCGGGAATACCCAGGCGACGACCGTCGATCAATACATCGGCGGCGACTACGCGGGCGGCATCACGGACAGGAACATGAAGATCGGCTTCAACCTGAGCCGCGCGTGGGACCTGTTCCCCGCGAAGTGAATCCGGATCTTTCTAGGGTGCCGGCGTCCGCCGCGGGGGTTCGGGGGCCCCCGGTCCGGGAGCCCATGTCGCATCCGGCGCGACGACCCAGTTGTGGTCCGTCTGCGGGCGGACGGTGCCGAGCTTCTTGAGCCGCTCGATGAGGAGCCCGCGGATCTCGTCGGGGATCTCCTTGACGACCCTGGCGCCCTTGAGCGCCTTGTACCCGCCGGAGCCCTGGGCACGGTACGCGTTCACGGCGAGCGTGAACCGGTCCGAAGCTCGCACGGGGCGGCCGCGGTACGCGAGGTCCTTCACGCGCGAGCCGACGGGCGCGGTCGGGTCGATGCGGTACGTCGCGCCCTGAACGACGTCGAAGTTGTAGGGGATCATCCTTTCCTTCGGCTTCAGGACGAGCCGGCCGTCCTCCCACGCCGCGCTCCCGTAGAACTCGGCCGCGTGCTCGAGACACGCCTTGAGGGTCGCCCCGTCGATCTCGATCGAGACGAGAGCGTTCTCGTACGGGTAGAGCGTGTAGACGTTGCGGACCTTGATGGGGCCCTTGCGGAACCCCTCGAACCGCGAAGGCAGGAGCGATGTCATCGAGAGGTCGGCCCCCGTCGCCTCGCGCATCGTGTCGTTCACGAAATCGAGGAGTGCCGTGTCTTCGAGCCGGGCCCGCGCGCCCGGGAAGTCCTCCTCGGCGACGGCGACCTGCTCCTCCATGTAGGCGCGGGCCAGGGCGTCGTGCGGCGCCGCGATCGCGGCGATCGCGGGGTCCGTCGCGACGGAGGCGTCCGAGGGTAGGAGCGCGGCCGAGACGTCGGCCACCGTCACCTTTCCGCCGGACGTCTCGAACGCGACGTCCACCCGCGCGAGAACGTCGCCCCAGCGACCCGGCTGGATCATCGGCACGCCGTTGAGCCGCGTGAGCGGGATGCGGCGGTGCGTGTGTCCCGTCAGGAGAAGGTCGATCCCCGGAACCCTGGAGAGCGCGGCGACACGGTTCTCGTCGTCCGTGCCGTCGGGCTCGCCGGTCTTCAAATCGACCTCGGGGCCACTGTGAATCAGCGCGACGACGAAGTCGCACTTCTCCTTACCGCGCAGGAGGGGCACGAGGCGCTTCGCGGCATCCACGGGGTCCTCCCACCTGAGGCCCGGACGGTTGCGCGCGGGCTCCCAGTTCGGGATGTTCGGCGTGGTGAGGCCGAGGACGCCGATCCGGATGCCCGCCACCGTCTTCACGAGGTATTCCGGAAACGCGGCCGACCCGTCCGGAACGTTCCGCGTGTTCGCGGAGAGCCACGGGAACGACGACTCCTTCTGGGCCTTGCGGAGGACCGCGAGGCCGAAGTTGAACTCGTGGTTCCCGACCGACATCGCGTCGTACCTGAGGGCGCTCATCGCCTCGGCCATCGGGTCGGAGCCCTTCGAAGGGTCCTTCGCGTGCAGGAACTCGATCGGCGTGCCCTGGATCGTGTCGCCCGCGTCGAGAAGGAGCACGTTCGGCGTCTCC
>JAMQPJ010000023.1 GCA_023717585.1 Thermoanaerobaculia bacterium | reverse complement strand
CTGCGTCGGGAATGCGAAGCCGCTCCCCGCTTCTTCGACGGCCTGCATGAGCGCGAGGAGGAGCTCCTCCTGGGCAGCGAGGAACGCGGCCCAGTCGGGCACGAGGAGGTACGCGAAGATCTCGACGTCGAGCGTGTACGCGTTCACCTTGAGAAACCTCACGCGCAGCGTTCCGGACTCGACGCGCGGGTCGGCCGCGAGCCGTTTCCGGCAGCCGTCGAGGACGGCCTGCATCTGGGCCGCCGTCGTCTCGAAGCGCAGGCCGAGAACGTGCCGGAACCAGAACTTGTCGCGGCGGCTGAGGTTCTCGATCTGGGAAGTCGCGAGAGTGCCGTTCGGGATCGAGACGACCGTGCGGTCGAGAGTCCTCACCCGCGTCGCGTAGAGCGTGACGTCCTCGATCTCGCCCTGGACGGTCCCAATGCGCACGGTTTCGCCGACGCTGAGGATCTTGTCGGACAGCACGAGGAAACCGCCGAAGAGGTTTTCGAGGCTGCGCTGCGCCGCGAACGCGATCGCGAGGCCGCCGATCCCGACCCCGGCCAGCGTCGCCGTGAGGTTGACGCCCAAAGTCGCGAGCGCGGCGAGGACGGCGGCGAGGATGACGGTGCCCTGGAAGACGCGGCGCCCGATCGTGAGCGAGGAGGCCGCGCTCGCGCCGGACGCCAGGAGGCGCATTGTGGCGCGCGACGTCAACAAACCGATGACGCAGATGAGGAGCCAAGCGAGGCCGGCAATGACGACGAGGCGGGAGACGCGGCCGTAGTTGTACCGGCCGAGCAGGGGAAGGCCGATCGTCGCCACGGCGAAGGCGTGGAGCGGGACGGCCGCGAGAAGCGCGAGCGGGCCGCGGAACGGGACGAGGCTGCCCGCGAATCCCTCCGCGAAGGATCGCCGCGCGAACACGCGGCGCGCGAGGCCGAGAGCGCCCGTGACTAGGAGGCGCGCGAGGAGCCACGCGACGGGGATCAGCGCCCAGAACGCGAGGACCTGCCAGAGGCGGAACGCGCCCCCGACGTTGCGGCGGAGGAACACGGGCATCCGCCGGTCGAGCTCGGGAGTCGTCAGGTGGCCGAAGGCGGCCGGAACCTCGCGCAGAGATTGCGAGCTGACGAGCCAGATCCCAGGCCCTTCGACGGGAGTCGTCCGCGCGAGCAGGAGGTCGAAGGAGTCCTCCCCGGCCTCGATGTGTCCGACCAGATCCCGGCCGGAGGCGAAGGCGTCGTTGAAGCTGCCGGCCGACGAGCGGCTCAGCTCTTCGAGATCGCCGTCGAAGCGCTCGTCGAGGAGCGCCTTGAGCTGGCGGGCGAGCTCCTCACGGGAAACCTTGCCGCCCTTCGGCCACTGGAGGAATTCGCCCGCGACGGCCCAGTTCTCTTTCTGGGCGGCCCGGATGTACCCGAAGAACGCGCCGTGCGGCGTCTCGCGGCGGTAGGGATCGCCGACCGGTTCGGCTCCCGCGGCGCGCGTCGCGCCCGGGAGGGGCAGGAGCTGGGCGAGGGCGGGCGAGATCGGCCCCGCGAGGACGAAGCCGAGAAGGAGAACCCTCGGAAGAGCGCGGTTCATCGGGCGGAGAGCGTATCTCACCGCATCCAGGGAGGCCGCCGGCGGGCGATGCGGGCGGCGACGGGGCAACTGGGCCGGTGCGCTCCCGGGAGCCAGCCAGTCGACACGAGGAACTCGTTCACGATCTCTCCACCGGTGAAACGGAACGTGGCCCGGAAGAGTTTCACCCATTGGTCCTTGGGAAGGGGATGGTGCGCGTCGATCCACCGGGCGAACGAGCCGTGACTCTTCCGGAGCGCGAGGAGAACCCCGGCGTTGTGGACGACCGCCTCGACCTTGAGGCGGTTTCGGATGATCCCGGCATCCGCGAGGAGGCGCTTCTTCTCCCTCGCGCCGTACCGGGCCACGACCTCCGGATCGAATCCCTCGAACGCGGCGCGGAAGTTCGCGCGCTTTTTCAGGATCGTCGCCCACGACAGGCCGGCCTGGTTGATCTCGAGCGCGAGGCGCTCGAAAAGCTCCGCATCTTTCCGGAGCGGAAATCCATATTCGCGGTCGTGATAGGGCCCGTGAAGAGTATCGCCGGGCGCGACGTCGCAATAAGACACGAGGCGGGCATTCTCGCGCGCCCCGCGGCGTTCGGAAAGGCATCCGATGGGTCCACCGAGAGGACCGGCCGAGGCCCTAGATCGCGGCGGGCTCCGTCAGCTTGTAGCTCTGGAGGACGCGCGCGTAGTTCGCACGCTCGTAGGCTGCGGGATCCGGGCACGAGAGGAGGCTCATGCTGCCCTTCATCTTGGCCAGCGATTCGTACTCGTGCTCCTCCAGGAACCGCGCCACGTCCGCGCGAACCTCGGCGAGCGCCTTCGGGCCGCGCAGAAGAAGCGCCGAGACCATCTGGACGGCATCGGCGCCGGCCATGATCGCCTTGACCGCGTCGCGCCCGTCGTGGACGCCGCCCGTCACCGCGAGGGAGGCCTTCACGCGCCCGGAGAGCATCGCGAGCCACCTCAGGCGGAGGAGCAGCTCGTCGTGCGTCGAGAGCCGCAACACCGGCGTCACGTCCAGCGTCTCG
>JAMQPJ010000020.1 GCA_023717585.1 Thermoanaerobaculia bacterium | reverse complement strand
GTCGTTGATCGCGCCCGTGTCGTCGCGCGGGTCGAGAAAGACCGTCCCGGTGACAGTCTGGCTCTGCGCGAGCTTGAACGTGAGCTTGCCGGACGCGAGGTCGCGCGCGCTCTTCGAGGTCGCCACCTGCCCCGCCCGCGGCCCGTCCGGGAGCGTCGAGTCCTGCGAGTTGTCGACACGGTCGTACGCGCCGAAGAACCAGAGGCGGTCCTTGATCATGAAGCCGCCGAGCCCGAGGCCGAAGTCCTTCCGCGTGTAGCCGGCGGACGTCGTGTTCGAGACGACCGGGTCTGCACTCGCCTGGAGCGAGAAACTGCCGACCAGTTCCTTGTCGCTGTCGTAATAGCCGAAAACGTCGCCGTGGAACTCGTTCCCGCCGGATTTCGTGATGACGCTCACGATGCCGCCGGTCGACCGCCCGAACTCGGCCTCGTAGCCGCCGGTCTTGACGTCCACGGCCTGGATGAACTCGAAGTTCAGCTCCTTGCCCTGGAAGCCGTACTCGGCGCCGGTCGTGTTCACGCCGTCGATGTAGAACGCGTTCTCCGCGCCGCTCGAACCGTAAACCGTGATCGTGTCCTGGTCCGGGTTGGCGGGGTTCGCGTCCGACGAGACGCCCGGAACGACCTGCGCGACCGAGGAGTAGTTGCGGCCGCTCGGGAGCGTCGTGACCGCGCGCTGGTCGAGGCCCGTCCCGACTCCGGAGGACGTCAGCTCGATCGCGGAAGCTTCGCTCGTGACGGAGGTCTGGACCTTCGTCGCGAGATGGAGGTCCGCGTTGAGGGAGGTGTCCCGGCCGAGGGCCACGGCGACGTTCGCCTGCCGCTCCTTCGCGAAACCCTGGAGCGTGAAAGTCACGGCGTAAACGCCCGGCGGCAGGAGCGTGAGCCGGTAGCGGCCCTGGGTGTCGGTCAGGGCCGTGGCCGTGCCTTGAAGCGACGGCGAGGAGGCTTCGACCGACGCGCCCGGGAGCGGCGCGCCGGCCTCGTCCGCGACGCGGCCGACGATGCTGCTCGTCGTCTGGGACAACGCGTGCGGGGCCAGGGCGAGGATGACCGAACAGAGCACGAATGCCACGGAACGCCGGCGTCTGGCCATGAACTCCTCCTTGAACGGAATGAAAAGAGAACACTCCGGGGCGGGAACGACCTGGACCTTTCCGGGATCCGCGAACTCTAGCACCGTGCATCACCCGCATCAGTGCGCCACGGCCCCGAAAGGCCTAGATTAAGCGGCATGAGCACGACCTCGCCCGCCTGTCCGGTCCGCCTCGGCGCCGCGCGCTTCCCGTCCTGGGACTGGTGGGTCGACCGCAAGACACGCTGGGTGCGCGACGAGGTTCACCAGCTGGACGAGGGGGTGTTTCGCGCGCTGGCCGCGGGCACGGGCCTACCTCCCATCCACCAACGCTCGACGTTCCCCTTCCACAACGTCAGGGACGGGGCAGACCGCTTCCTCGGGATGTCGAAGGGCGGCGAGCGGCCGTACGCCCGCATCTACACGCGCCTCGGCAACCCGACGTCCGAGTACCTCGAGCGCGTCCTCTTCCGGCTCGAGGCCCAGCACGTGATCGAGAAGGCCCTTGCCGCCGACGAGAAGGAGCCCACGATCGGCTGCCTCATCTTCGGCTCGGGAATGGGCGCGATCTCGACGCTCCTCCTCTCGCTCCTCAAGGCCGGCGACGCCGTCCTCGCGGGCAACATCTACGGCTGCACGGACAGCCTGCTGCGCAACATGTCGAAGTACGGTGTCGAGTCAGTCTTCTGCGACACGGGCGACGTCGCCGCCGTCGCG
>JAMQPJ010000003.1 GCA_023717585.1 Thermoanaerobaculia bacterium | reverse complement strand
CAGGGCCGAGGTCGACAAGCTCCTGAAGGACACGAAGCTCGACGAACAGATGAAGGCCTTCGGCCAGTGGGACGACTGGGTCGCGGGCCGGCGCGGCGTTTCGAAGTGACTACAATCGCGCCCCTGTGAGCACGTTTCCGCCGGTCCCCGAACAGATGGACCTCCTTCTCAAGGGCGTCGAGGCCTGCGAGAAGAAAGAGGACCTCGAGAAGAAGCTCGCCCGCTCTCTGAAGACGGGCAAGCCGCTCCGCGTGAAGGTGGGGTTCGACCCGTCGGCGCCCGACCTCCACCTCGGCCACACGGTCGTCTTCCGCAAGATGCGCCACTTCCAGGAGCTCGGGCACGAGGTCGTCTTCCTGATCGGCGACTTCACGGGGATGATCGGCGATCCCACCGGCAAGAAGGCGACGCGCCCGCAACTCACGAGGGACGAAGTCCTCGCGAACGCGGAGACGTACAAGGCGCAGGTCTTCAAGATCCTCGACCCCGTGAAGACGCGCGTGATGTTCAACTCCGAGTGGCTCTCGGCGCTCGGGGCCGAGGGCCTCGTTCGCCTCTGCGCCAAGTACACGGTCGCGCAGCTCCTCGAGCGCGACGACTTTGCCAAGAGATTCAAGGAGCAGAAGCCGATCGCCGTCCACGAGCTGCTCTACCCCCTGTGCCAGGGGTACGACTCCGTCGTGCTCGCGGCCGACGTCGAGCTCGGAGGCACGGACCAGCTCTTCAACCTCCTCGTCGGCCGCGATCTCATGCGCGAGTCGGGGCAGGAGCCCCAGGTCGTCATGACGCTCCCGCTCCTCGTCGGCACGGACGGCGTCGAGAAGATGTCGAAGTCGCTCGGAAACGCGATCGGCATCGCCGAGAGCCCGGACGAGATCTTCGGCAGGATCATGTCGGTCTCGGACACGTCGATGTGGACCTACTACACGCTCCTGACCGACCTGACGCCGGCCGAGATCGAGACGATGAGGACGGAAGTCGCCGCGGGTACGGTCCACCCCAAGGCCCGGAAGATGGACCTCGCGGGCCGCCTGGTCGAGGACTTCCATGGCAGGGATGCCGCTCTCGCGGCGCGGGCCGAGTTCGACAGGCGTTTCTCGGGGACCGGCGGAGCGGTGACGGCTGACGAACAGAGCCTTGCCACGTTGTTTCCAGGAGATTCCTTGGAAAGGAATATCGCGGACGTTCTCGTCGCGAGCGGCCTGGCCGCAAGCAAGAACATCGCCCGGCAGAAGATCCGTGAAGGGGCGGTTTCCACGTCGCCCGATGGGCAGGCCTGGACGAAGATCGAGTCCGCGGCTGAGATGCTGCGTGCAGGCTCGGGCGAGGGAGTTTTTCTTCGAATGGGCAAGAGATTCGTGAGGGTCAAGCCGTGATGCGTCGAGTCGCGCCACCGCTCTCCCTCCCCCTCTTCCCCTTCTAAGCAGAAACCCACCGATGCCGAAGCCGAAGCACCACACGAAGCGGACGGGTCCGAGGCGCCGAACGGTTCTCCTGGTCGGCGGCGCCGGCCGCATGGGGAGACTTTTCGCCCGCTTCTTCCGCCGGAGGGGCTATGCCGTGCGCATCGCCGACCCCGCCGGCGTTCAGCGTGGCTTCGCGAAAGGAACGCTCGAAGACGCGGCGCGGGCCGACGTCGTCGTGATCGCCGCGTCTCTCGAAAACGCGGCCGCCGCCCTCGGCGCCGTCCTCGAGAGAAGACCGGAAGGGCTCGTCTTCGACATCGCGAGCCTCAAGGCGCCGCTCCTGCCGCTTTTCGCCCGTGCGAGGAGAGAAGGCATTGCGATCGCCTCGGTGCATCCGATGTTCGGTCCGGACGCGAGTCTCTCCGGCCGTGATTTTCTGGTCTGCGACGCCGGGGACGCTCCCGCCGCGCGCCGCGTCGCGCGCCTCTTCGCGGGCGAGGGCATGAAGATCCGCACGATGCCCGCGGAGGACCATGACCGCTGGGTGGGACGCACGATGGGCCTCGCGCACGTCGCCGCCCTCGCGTGCGCAGGCGCCCTCGAGCGCCTGAAGGTGGACGCGTTCGACGTGGACGGGCGCGCGACGACTTCCTTCCGGCGCCTCCTCGACCTCGTGGGATCGCTCCTCGACCAGGAACCGGCGCTGACGCGCGCGATCCAGACGCAGAACCCGGACGCGCCCTGGGTCGCCGAGGTCCTCTCCGAGGAGGTGGAGGCCTTTCGCGCCGCGATCTTCGCGCCGGACCTCGAGCCGCTCGCGGCGCGCGTCATGGCCGTCCGCCGCGCCCTTGGCCGACGATGACGCCCGCCGTCCGGCGCGCAGCGGCAGCGCTCCTCGCCGCGGTCGCGCTCCTCCTCCTCGGTTGGCGCGCGTGTGAGTCGGTCTCGCCCCTTCCGGTGTCGCTGTCGGTCACGCGGAAGTTCTGGCGCGCCGGTACGCCGACGCGCCTCCTCAACTCGCGCCTCTTTCGGCGCGATCCGGAGCTCGGCGCCGCTCTCGTCTCTCGCGACCGTCTCCTGCCGCTCGACGCCGACGTCGTTCTCACCGTGCCGCCGGGCCTGCCGGACGGAACGGCCGAGGAGATGCGGCGCAAGGCGGCGTTCGTCCTCGCGCCGCGGCGCGTGATGCTCGCGCGGGGCGAGACGGGGGAGGGCGGCTTCGCCCTCGCCGCGTCTCCGGGCGCGCCGCGGTGACGCCATGAGCCGCGCCGCGTCCCGCCTCGTCCTCGGCGCCGCTCTTCTCCTCCTCGCTCTCGGTGTCTTCACGGCGGGCGTCGTCGCGATGCGCGAGCCCTTCGCGCTGAACGACTACGCGGCGATCTGGGGCCTCAAGGCGCGGGCGCTCTACCGGTCGGGGTCCCTCGCGGCGCTCTTCCGCGTGGACCCGGACGGGTCGTTCTCGCATCCGGAATACCCGCCTCTGTGGCCGCTCCTCCTCACGGTCGCGACGCGGGCGCGCTTGCCGTTCGACGATCTCGTCGCGACGCCGCTCTGGCCCCTTCTCGCGGCGGCGGCGTCCCTTCTCGCCGTGCG
>JAMQPJ010000002.1 GCA_023717585.1 Thermoanaerobaculia bacterium | reverse complement strand
TCGGAGGCGCCGCCGGCCGCCGGCAGATCGCTCGCGAGGTCGAGGGAGAGGTTGCGAAACGGCGAGCCGAGGGTCTCCGCCTGGCGCGCGATCTCCTCTTCGAGGCGGGCCCGCGCCGCGCGCCGATTGGCCGCCACGAGTCCTCCGGTCTCGGCGAGCGCGGTCTCGTACACGGCGAGCTCGTCCGCGTCGAACCGGGCTCCCAGGGAGAGGAGGCGGGTCTTCGCCGCCCGGGCCCGTTCGTAGCAGAGAAGGGCGCGCGCGTGTTCGGGCCGGAGGGCGAGCGCCGCCCGGTCGAGCGCCCGGCGGCGCTCGGCCGGGGGTCCGGAGAGCCGGGGAAGATCCCGGGCCGTGAGGAACACCGCCGGGAGGCTGTGCGCCGCGGTCAGCCGGGTCACGCGCTTGCCGTCGCGGTACTGCTCGCGCGTGCCGCCCGCGTAGACGAACCCGAGCGTCGTGTCGTTTCGGGGGTCTCCCGCGTCGTCACGCAGCCGGGCCGAGACGACCGCGCGCGCCGCGAGGTGCTGGCGCGTCTCTGCCAGCTCGCGCGTGCGGAACGAGGGCCGGCCCGAAACGAGCGCGAGCGCCTCGAGCAAGTTCGTCTTTCCCTGGCCGTTGTCACCCACGATGAGGTTCAGGCGCGGATGCAGCTCCACCCTGCCGCTCAGGAGGTTTCGGAAGCCCTCGGTAGAAAGAAAAAGGATCTCCACGCGTCCCGACTACATCCTCATCGGCATCACGACGTAGAGGTAGCCGCGGATGCCGCCGAGCGGCTCGGCCGGGCGACCCTGACACTGCGCCTGCTCGTCCTTCACGAAGAGATGGACGTCCTTCGTCTCGGCGGCTTCGAGAAACTGCTCGAGGTAGCGTGCGTTGAGGCGCAGCGTTACCGCGGCGTTGTCGTAGGTGATCGCCATTTCCTGCGATCCGTCGCCGACCTCCTGGCTCTCCGATGAAACGACGAGGGTGTCCTTCTGAAAGGCGAGGCTGACGGCCTTCATGCGGTCGCCGGAGAGGAGCGCGATCCTCCTGACGGCCCCGAGCAGCTCTTCGCGGGGAACGACGGCCTTCTTGTCGTTTTCCTTGCTGATGACCTTCTCGTAGTCCGGGAAACGGCGTTCGTCGAGCTTCGAGAACAGCCTCCGGCTCCCGACCGAAAAGCCGATGTGGTTCGTTCCGCGTGTGATCGTGACCAGCGCGTCGTCGGCCGCGTCGAGTTTTCCGAGCTCATCGAGAATCTTCTTTGAAACGAGGACGGGTTCGAATCCGGCCTCCGCCGTCGCTCCTTCCACCTCCACGAGCGCCAGCCGGTGCCCGTCCGTCGCAACCATCTCGACGGAGCCACCCTTCGTTTTGAGGAGAGCACCCTGAAGCTGCAGGCGCATTTCCTCGGTGGAGACGGCAAACCGCACCTTGTCGACCATCCGGCGCAACGCGCCGAAAGACAACGTCAGCGTGGGTCCACCGGCCGGCTCGGGCCGGGTCGGATAGTCTCCCGCGGGCAACCCGTTCAGCCGGATCCTGAGCTTCGGCTCCTTGCACTCCAGGGACACGTGGTTGTTCTCGAGTACCTTGAGCCTGATCTCCGCATTCGGCGGCAGTTCGCGCACGACGTCGTAGAGCCGCCGCGCGGGCGCCGTCACGGCTCCCGTGCTCTTGAGCGTGACCGGGGCTATTTCGGAAACGAGGGTCGTGTCGAGATCCGTCGCGGTGAGCGTGAGCGCCCCGCCCTTGGCCTCGAGCAGGACATTCGTGAGGATCTGATGCGTCGTTCTCTTCTCGACGACGCCCTGAATCAGGCTCAATTCGCGAGCCAGGATCGAGGCCGGAAGTGTCAGCTCCACGACTTCTCCTTACATCTTGAATCCTATCATTTACAGGTACTCAAAAGAAGTAGAAGTAGTAGGGAGGCGCAAAAAGTGCATTAGGCCATAAACATTTTAAAAAGAGCTATTTAGAGGTAGGGCCTGGCTGTGGATCTCTCCCCCGCACTCTGTGTAAAGCGAGGTCGGCAAAAGGCGCCAGAAGGACTTTTCCTGCGGCGGCTACGAAGACCTTGAGGGGCGGGCGGAAAAGGGGTGCAAAAGTCATCGAAACTGGGCCAGAAAACCCGCCAGGAGCCGGTCGAGGACCGGGTCCTCCTCGCGAAGCGCCGCTATTTTCCGAATGGCGTGGAGAGCCGTCGTGTGGTGCTTGTCGGAGAACAGCCGGCCTATTTCGGGCAGGGACAGGCCCGTGGCCTCTTTGAGGACATACATCGTCACCTGGCGCGCGAAAACGATGGGCCCTCTTTTCGTCCGCGCCCGAAGCTCCGCGGGCTTGAGGCCATAGTGCGCGCCGACGAGCTTCAGGATCTCGGCGGGCGTCGTCGCGTGTTCCTCGGCGCGAAAGACGTCCTTGAGAGCCTCCCGCCCGAGATCGAGAGAGATCGCCTCTCCCTTGAGGGAAGCGAACGCCACGACTCGGTTGAAATACCCTTCCAGCTCGCGGATCGACGACTTGATCTTTCCCGCCAGGAAGAACGCGACATCATCCTCGAGCACGACCTGGCTGGCCTCGGCCTTCTGCCGCAGGATCGCGACTTTCGTTTCGAAGTCGGGCAGCTGGATATCCACGATGAGGCCCCCCTCGAACCGGCTCTTGAGGCGATCCGTGAGGCCCGGAATCTCGCGGGGCGGCACGTCGGAGGAGAAGACGATCTGGTTTCCCTCGTCGTACAGCGCGTTGAACGTGTGGAAGAGCTCGTTCTCGGACGCTTCTTTCCCGACGACGAACTGCACGTCGTCGAGGAGCAGAATGTCCGCCGCCCGGAAGCGCTGGCGGAGGCTTTCCATCTTGTTGAACCGCACCCCGAGGACGACCTCGTTCACGAAGTTCTCGGAGGTCAGATACACGACCTTCTCGCCCGGCCGGCGCGAGAGGCGACGGTGCCCGATGGCCTGCATGAGATGCGTCTTGCCGAGCCCGGTCCCGCCGCAGACGAAGAGCGGGTTGTATTGCCGGGACGTCTGGTCCGCGACGCGGAGCGCCGCCGCGTGAGCGAGCCGGTTGGACTCGCCGGTCACGAAGTGCTCGAACGTGTAGGCGGGATTCAGGCCGCCGGCCCGGCGGCGGGGCTCGGCCGGCAGCTTTTGGGGGTTCACGGCGGACCGGTAGTCCCCATCGGCGCCGAACCGGATCTCCCGGTTGCCGGCGCCCGCGAGCCGGGCCGCTTCGGCGATCTGGGCGGCGTAGGCCTCAGGGATGTAGTCGACGAAAAGAGGAGTCCGCACCTGCACGAAAATGGCCTCGGCGGTCTCGGACTTCTGGCGTGAATCCCGGAACCACGAGTCGAACTCGCGCTCGTCCACGCGCGTCTTCAGGTGCTCGAGAATCTTGGCCCAGGCCGACGTCTTTTCCACAGGTTCTCCACCGCTGTGCATATCGGGCTTTCGCGGGGGGAGGCGGATGGTATCAGCGCTCCCTCGGGGCGGAAAGGGCCCGCGGTTGACAGGAAGGGCGCGACCCCCGAGAATCCTGGTCCCCTTCGGAGGGCTTGCGCACCATGTCCAAGACCAAACGCACGTTTCAGCCCAACAACCGCCACCGGATCAGGAACCCGTGAGTCCTGCTCCGGTGGCG
>JAMQPJ010000679.1 GCA_023717585.1 Thermoanaerobaculia bacterium | reverse complement strand
GAGCTCGCCAAGGGCAAGATTCTCGTCAAGGACGCGATCACCGACATCACGCTCCAGCAGGTCCTCACGCGTCCGGACGAGTTCGACGTCATCGCGACGCTGAATCTCAACGGCGACTATCTTTCGGACGCCCTCGCCGCGCAGGTCGGAGGCATCGGGATCGCGCCGGGCGGGAACATCAACAACGTGACCGGCCACGCCATCTTCGAGGCGACGCACGGCACGGCGCCGAAGTACACGAACCTCGACAAGGTCAACCCGGGCTCCGAAGTCCTGTCGGGCGAGATGATGCTTCGGTACATGGGCTGGAACGAGGCCGCCGACCTCGTTCTGAAGGGCATGGACGGGGCGATCGGGGCCCGGACGGTCACGTACGACTTTGCGCGCCTGATGGAGGGCGCCACCGAAGTCAAGTGCAGCGGCTTCGGAGACGCGATCATCCAGCACATGGGGAAGTGACCGGCGTGACGAAGGTCCTCGTCCTCGGCGGCACGGGCACCGTCGGCTCGCAGGTCGTGCGGGAGCTTCTCGCCCGCGGCGCGGAGGTTTCCGTCCTCACGCGGGACCCGAAAAAGGCCCTCCCGGAAGGCGTGAGGCGGGTCGTCGGCGACCTCCTCGACCCCGGCACGGTGCGGTCGGCGTTCGCCGGCATGGACGGTGTCTTCCTGCTCACGGCACTGAGCGCGGGCGAGTGCCATGAAGGCCTCATGGCCGTCAACGGCTGCCGGCTCTCAGGCGTGAAGAAGATCGTGTTCCTCTCCGTCCACCGCGTGGACGAGGCGCCCCATCTCCCGCACTTCGGGGCGAAGCTCCCGATCGAAACGGCGATCAAGGCTTCGGGGATCCGCTTCACGATCCTCCGGCCGAACAACTTCTACCAGAACGACCACTGGTACAAGGACGCCCTGCTCGGCTTCGGCGTCTACCCGCAACCGTTCGGCGACGCGGGCCTCTCGCGCGTGGACGTACGCGACATCGCCGAGGTCGCCGCGCTCGCGCTCACGACGGACGCGGCGAAGAACGAGACGGTCAACCTCGTCGGTCCGGAGCTCCTGACCGCGACGGGCACGGCTGCGACGTGGGGCGGCGTCCTCGGGCGCAAGATCGCCTACGGGGGAAACGACCTCGACGCCTGGGAGAAGGCGTCGCTCGCGTTCCTTCCCCCGTTCGCGGTCTTCGACTTCAGGCTCATGTACGCGTTCTTCCAGGAGCGCGGGCTCAAAGCGACACCCGAAGACGTCGAGCGCCTCACCGCGCTCCTCGGGCATCCGCCCCGGCGGTTCGAGGACTTCGCGGCGGAGACGGCGCGCGCCTGGAGCGTCTGAGCGTTCCGGCCGCCGGAGCCGGGAACACGGCGCAGAGGCTAATCGGCTAGTATCTGCTTGGATTTAGTGCTCCCCGGACATTCAGAAGAGGGAGAAACGGGCGCCGCGGCCGTGCGGACCATGAATCGCGTGAGGATGACCATGAGAATGCCTTCCTTCAGAGTCTCCGCCCGGATCGCCCTCGCCC
>JAMQPJ010000672.1 GCA_023717585.1 Thermoanaerobaculia bacterium | reverse complement strand
GTTGTCACCCTCTCTCTCCCTTCAAGCTCCGGGCTCGAGGGCGGAGCGCTGGCAAGCCTGGTTGCGGCTGCCGACCTCGGATGCATACCCTTCGGAGCCGGAATTGGGCTGCCCCCCAACGCCGTCTTCTCGGCGAGAGGCTCGACCGCCTGGGCGACGACCGGATCCGCAAGCGTAGACACTCCGGCGTGGGTCAGCGCGCGACCATTGGACCTTGGTCTCGCCGGTGGCTCGATCACTGCGGTGCGGTGCGCGGGCGATCGGGCCTACGTTGGAACGGAGAAGGGCCTCGAGTGGATCTCGCTGAAGGACCGTTCCACCGGCATTTTCAGCGCGCCCTACTGGGGGTCAGGCGTCTCCGGAATCCTTCCGGTCGACGACGGCCACGTCCTGGCCGGCTTGACCGGTTCCACTCGCAACGGTGGCGGAGGGTTCAGTCACCTGCTCCTGTGTGACGTCGCCGCCAATTCGTGCGTCCCGAGCTCGACTGGAATCCCGAATTCCGACGTGAATACGCCGCAAGGGGTAACCCTCGCGACGTTGAGCTCCGGCCACTCTCTCGCGCTCATCGGTCGGGACGGGATCTACGGCAGCGCCGACGGCCGCAACTGGACCAAGGCGACCTCCGGGCTTTCGGGGACGGCCACGTACACGGGCATCTCCGTTAGCGGAAGCAACGTCTTCGTGTCGTCCAATCAGGGCGTCTACAAGATGGGGGCGAACGAGACGCAGTGGTCGTCGGTGGGCCCCACGGTGTTCGGTATCGCGGTTTCGACGACGTCGATCGCGATCCATGGCTCGAACGTCTATGCGGGAGCCGCGACGGGCGTCTTCAAGAGCACGGACGGTGGGGCGACGTGGAACCCGCTTTCCGGGGTCCTGGCAAGCGTGGGCACACTCGCGGTCACCTCGAATTACGTTTGGGCCGCGACGAACGCGGGTGTCTATCGAAGCTCGAACGGCGGAACCTCCTGGGAGGCATACAACTCCGGCCTCGTCAACGTGAACGTGCCACGGGTCCACGCGAGCGGGAGCTCCGTCTTCGCCACGGCCGCCAACAGCCCGAGCGGGGTGTACCGCAGTACGGATGGCTGCGCGTCCTGGACCCCGACCTCTCTGACCATGGCCACCGGTTTCCGCGCCATCGCCACATCGGGCAGCACGGTGCTGGTTTCCGCGCCCGGGGGCGCCAACGCGATGTACCGCAGCGCCGACGCCGGAGTCACCTGGTCTCTTCTGTCCGGGCCGTCCGGAGCCGCGCTGCTTTCGATGACGACCTCAGGCTCTGCGTTCCTAGGCGTGGCGCCGTTCCCGACGCGCCTGTATCGCTCGACGGACGACGGAAGCACGTGGGGGCCTTACGGCTCGGGCTTCCCATCCTCCGCGACGTCCGCGGCCGTCGTTGCGTCGAACGGAAACACGATCGTCGCCGCGGCCGACGCGGCAGTTGCGTGGAGCCTCGACGCGGGAGCCACGTGGAGCGTCGGTTCCTCCGTACCGGGCGCCACCGGCTTCGCGTTCCTTGCCTTCACCGGAAACACTCTCTGGGCCGGCTCCGGAGACGCTCTTCATCGCACGAGCGATCTCGGGGTCACCTGGACGCGGATCGACGGCGCGCCGGTGAACGTAACGAGCATCGCCGCTTCGGGCTCGCGGCTCATCCTGGGCACATCCTCCGACGGACTGTTCACGTCCTCGGACAACGGCGTGACGTGGATTCGATTCCGCACCGATCTCGCCGGTATCGGCGTCAATTCGCTGGCCGTCTCTGGGGCCACCGCGTGCGTGGGGACCGCGGGACGCAGCGTCCTTGCCCTCCCGTTCGCGCCGACTGTCCGGCGCCTGGTGCCGGTCGTCCTCGACGTCGTCGGCAACGCCCATTACACGTCCGAGCTGACGCTCACGAACCGGGGCACCTCGGATTCCCAGGTGACCTATCTCTACACGGCTTCGCTCGGCACCGGCACGGGAAGCGCCAGCGAGGTCCTCGATCACGGCTCTAACCTCGTCATTCCAGACGTCATCGCCTACCTGAGAGGCAAGGGGCTGTCGATCCCGAACGACGGCTCGGCTCAAGCAGGCACCTTGCTCGTCACGTTCGACAACCTGTCCGATTCCGACGTCGCGAGCGCGGTGGCGCGCACAACGGCCGCGACGAACGCCCCCCAGCCCGTGGGCAGCGCTGGTCTCGCCTACTCCGCGGTCGATCCGGACCGCGGTGCGTCGGGGGCACTGACGGTCTACGGGCTCCGCTCGACGGCAACCGACCGCTCCAACCTCGCCGTCTACAACTGCGGCCCGGTCGCCGTGACCTTCAGCGTGACGGTGTATTCCGGAGACGGCAGCGGCGCAAGCGCCGTCGTGGCCACGGCCGACACCCTGCCCGGCTGGGGCTGGACCCAGTACAACCGCGTCCTCGACGGCGCCGGCTTCACCAACGGCTGGGCGACCGTCAGGAGGACCTCCGCGACCGGCAGCTTCGGGACCTACGGGGTCATCAACGACAACGCCACGAACGACGGCTCATTCGTCCTCCCGGGACCGTCCGACCTCCGGCCTCTCTACCTCAATGTCCCCGTGCTCGTCGAAACGTCCAGCTTCGTCAGCGAGCTCGTGCTGACGAACGCAGCGACGAAGCCGGCCGACTTCGTCCTCAGCTACGACGAATCGCTCTCGGCGGCGGGGCCCGGCAACCGGAGCATCCTCATCCGCTTCCCGGCCTCGACGCAGCAGATCGTCCCCA
>JAMQPJ010000641.1 GCA_023717585.1 Thermoanaerobaculia bacterium | reverse complement strand
GCGGAAGAGGTCGAGATAGAACCGGGCCTCGGACGGGCGGCCCGCGCTCTCGAGGAAGCGGAGGACGACGTCCTGCGGCGCGAGGTCGGGCGGCGAAGGGGAGGGGCCGTCGGGGCTCATGACCGTCCGAGGATACGGAATAAGCTCCTCGAGGAGGCTCACGTGACCAGAACGGCGGTCATCGCCATCGGCGGGAACTCTCTCATCACGGACAAGGAGCACCAGCGCGTCCCGGACCAGTACCAGGCGTGCTCCGAAACCTGCCGCCACATCGCGCCGCTCCTCCGGGACCCGGACCTCAGGCTCGTGATCACGCACGGAAACGGCCCGCAGGTGGGCTTCATCCTGCGCCGGTCCGAGCTCGCGTCGAAGGAGCTCCACACGGTACCGCTCGATTCCTGCGTGGCGGACACGCAGGGGGCGCTCGGCTACCACATCCAGCTCGCACTCTTCAACGAGTTCCGGCGTCTCGGCATCGAGAAGGCCGCGGCCACGGTGGTCACGCTCTGTCTCGTGGACCGCGCCGATCCCGCGTTCGCCAGGCCGGACAAGCCCATCGGATCGTTTCTGTCGAAGGAGCAGGCGGAGCTCCACCGCGCGGCGGACGGGTGGGACCTCGTCGAGGACGCAGGGCGCGGATGGCGGCGCGTCGTCGCCTCGCCGGCGCCGACCGCGATCCTCCAGCTCGGCGCGGTGAAGAGTCTGCTCGACGCCGGCTTCGTGGTCGTCGCGGCGGGCGGAGGCGGGATCGCCGTGGTCGAAGACGCCGCCGGGGTGATCCGTGGCGCGGCCGCGGTAATCGACAAGGACCATGCGTCGAGCCTCCTGGCGCGCGAACTCGGGGCCGAGCTCTTCGTCGTTTCGACGGGCGTCGCGAGGGTCTCACTCGACTTCGGGACGCCGCAGCAGAAGGAGATCGACCGGATGACCGTCGCCGATGCGCGGCGCTACATGGCCGAGGGCCACTTCAAGGCGGGCAGCATGCTCCCGAAGATCGAAGCCGTGATCGCCTTCCTGGAGGGAGGCGGCCGCGAGGCGATCATCACCAACCCTGCGCACGTCGGCCTCGCCATCGCCGGCAGGGCGGGCACACACGTCGTCCCATGACCCGTGGGCCTGGAGTTCAGAGCGTTGCTTCTTCCTCTTCTTCCGCCTCCCCCGCGAACGAGCAGCCGTCGGCGCACGGGCTCGGAGGCGGAGTGTCGAGCGAGGGTATGGCCTCGGGCTCGCCCGCCCGGGCGGCGAGCGCGGCGGCAGCGAGCGTGAGGTACGAGACGCCCCACCGGTCGAGGTTCTCGGCGAGCGCGGCCGCGAGGCGCGCGACGTGCGCTTTCTGAAACCGCGCGCGCGCTTCGGCGGTCAACGCGGCGGCATCGGGCAGCTCCGCGACGCGGGCGTAGGCCTCCTTGAGGAGGAGCCAGCCGACGAAGCCGGCCTCGACGGAGACGTGGTCGGGCGCTTCCTCCGTCACAGGCCGGAACGCGAACGCGTCGTACGTCGCGCGGATCTCCGCGAGGAGCTGGCCGCTGTCGGCGCCCCTCTGCCACGTGACCTCGCGCGGCGAGACCACGGCGGGCGCGAGGATCGCGAGGAACGCCTCCTCGCATGCCTCCTCGCGCGCGGCGGCGACGGCGGCTGAAATCGCGGGGTCGGCCGCGATCCCTTCGAGGGCGTCCACCTCTTCGCGCCAGCCCTCGCGCGGGCGCTCGAAGAGGAGGCCGAGGAGCCTCCACGCTGCGGACTCGCGGAGGAGCGGAGCGTCGGGGCTCGCGTGCGCGCTCATTTCTGGGCCTCCAGATTGAACGGGATCCACACGGTACGCATCTTCCGCGCGCCGGACTCGTCTCCGGCCCCTTCCCACACGGCGAACGCCACCTGCGACCGGCCGGGAGCCGTCACACCGTTCGGCAGCCGCCTCGAGAGGACGACGGCCCAGCCGGTCGGCGTCCTCACGCCTTTGCCGTTCGAGCCGGCGGCGGCGCCGGGCGCGAGCGTGCCGGGGCCCTCCGCGACGAGGTCCTCCACGGGAGTCTTTCGCGGGCCCGCCATCGCGTTGCCGAGAGCGCGCGCCGGCGCGTAGCGCAGCGCGGCCTCCTTCTGCTCGGGCGAGCCGGGCGCGAGGCTCGCGGCCTCGAACGGGTAATGGTCGACCGTCGCGTTCGGGTAGACGTCGCGCAGCGTGTCGCCGCGCCCGTCCACGACGGCCTGCCACGCGGCCCTCCAGTACGTGATCTCGACGCCGCGCCCCTTCTCGCCCATCTGGGGCGCGGGAAGGTCGCGCACCGGCGGAGTCGCCGGGAACTGGATGGCGCACGCGTCCGTGAAGATCGCGGGCCCGGGGAGGTCGTTCTTCGTCGCGTCCGCCCACTCGAGGAGGAAGGCGACGCTCGTCCCGTCGTGCATCGCCCGGACGCGGACCTCGGGTGTCGTCGCCTTCAGGAGCCTAGGCTCGACGAGGTCCTGCACGACGAGCGGCGCGACGTGAACGGGCAGCGCGGCCCACGCGGCGTCGGCGGGCGCGGCGGCGAGGGCGGCGCGCTTGACGGCCTTCACCTCGCCC
>JAMQPJ010000637.1 GCA_023717585.1 Thermoanaerobaculia bacterium | reverse complement strand
TTCCCTCCAGTCCGGGCTGCTCTTCGGCTACGTGAGCCTCGTCGAGGGAATGGTGGAGCGGTTCAGGAAGGAGCTCGGCCCCTCCATGAAGACGATCGCGACCGGCGGGCTGGCCGAGACGGTCGCGAAAGAGACGACGTGCATCGACGTCGTGGCTCCGTGGCTGACGCTCGACGGCCTGCGTCTCGTCCACGACATGAACGCCGGAGGCTGAGGTGAGCGCCATCCCTGTTCTCTCTGGAAAGAGGATCCTGCTCGGCGTCAGCGGCTCGATCGCCGCGTACAAGGCCGCGGATCTCGCGAGCCGGCTGACGAAGGCGGGGGCCCGCGTGGACGCGATCCTGACCGCCGCTGCTTCGCGCTTCGTCACGCCGCTCACGTTCCAATCCCTCACGGGGCGCCCCGCGCCCGCGGACCTCTGGAGCGACGAGGCGCACGTCCTGCACGTGGGCCTCGCGGACGGGGCGGACCTTCTCGTCGTCGCGCCCGCCACCGCGGACATCCTCGCGAAGCTCGCGCACGGGCTCGCCGACGACCTCCTCACGGTGACCGCGCTTGCGGCGCGATGCCCTCTCCTCGTCGCTCCCGCGATGGACGCCGGCATGTTCGACCATCCCGCGGTCCAGGCGAACCTCGCGACGCTCCGGGCCCGCGGCGCCACCGTGATCGGGCCGGCGGAAGGACGGATGGCTTCCGGCCTCGAGGGACGCGGACGCATGCTCGAGCCGGAGGAGATTCTCGGGCACGTCAGGCTCGCGGCCGGCCGGAACGGCCCCCTGGCCGGGCGGCGCGTCGTCGTGACGGCGGGCGGCACCCAGGAGCCGATCGACCCCGTGCGCGTCCTCGCGAACCGGTCCTCGGGCAAACAGGGATTTGCCGTGGCGCAAGCCGCGCTGGATCGCGGAGCGGCTGTCACGCTCGTGGCGGCCAATTGTTCCCTGACGCCACCGGTCGGGGCGGCACGCATCGACGTCGCAACCGCGCAGGAGATGGCCGACGCCGTCCTCGAATCGTGTGCCGGCGCGGACGCGCTCGTCATGGCGGCGGCCGTCGCGGACTTCAGACCGGCTCGTCCTGCCGCCAGGAAGCTGAAGAAGGATGCCGGCCTCCCCTCCGTCGAGCTCGAGCGCACGATCGACATCCTCGGCGTCGTCACGGCGGCGCGCGCGCGACCCGCGTGCGTCGTCGGGTTCGCCGCCGAGACCGGCGACCTCCTCGCGAACGCGAGGAAGAAGCTGAAGGAAAAGCGTCTTTCGCTGATCGTCGCGAACGACGTGACACAGGGGGGAGCGGGATTCGGCTCCGACGCGAACCGGGTGACGCTCATCGACGCCACGGGGGCCGAGGAGCTCCCCCTTCTTTCCAAGGCCGAGGTCGCGGGGAGAATCCTCGACCGCGTGCAGGCGCTTCTTCCGCCGGCCTGAGCCGCCCCGGGGCATAGAATCGCGCCTTCTTCCTGGAGGTGACGCATGGCTACTTCGTCCCCATCTGCCGCCGCACCCGGCACCGCGCGCGGCCCGTCGTCCGCGTCCCACCCGGCGTACGTCCCCGTCCTTTCGAACTTCATCGGGGGCATGTGGGTCGACGCCCGAGCCTCCGGCACCGTCGACGTCTTCAATCCAGCCAGGGGCACGGTGATCGCGAAGACGCCGCTCTCGACGCGGGGCGACGTGGACGCCGCCGTCGCGGCCGCGAAGGCAGCGTTCCCGGGCTGGCGCGCGACTCCCGTCGTCGAGCGCGCCCGGACGATGTTCGCCTTCAAAAACCGCCTCGAGGAGCACTTCGAAGAGCTGGCCCGGATCGTGACGACCGAGCACGGCAAGACGCTGGACGAGGCGCGCGGCTCGGTGCGGCGCGGCATCGAATCCGTGGAGGTCGCGTGCGGCATGCCTTCACTCATGATGGGCGGCGGTCTCGAGGACATCGCGCGCGGCATCGACTGCGACGTCCACCGCCAGCCTCTCGGCGTCTTCGGGGCCATCGCGCCGTTCAACTTCCCGGCCATGGTGCCGCTCTGGTTCCTGCCGTTCGCGGTCGCGACGGGAAACACGTTCGTC
>JAMQPJ010000629.1 GCA_023717585.1 Thermoanaerobaculia bacterium | reverse complement strand
CACGCCGACGCTCGCGAATCTCCGGAACGGAGAAGTCCTCACCTTCCACACGCGGACGGAGACGTCGGCGCCGGCCGCCGACAGGCTGGAGGTCCGCCTCAGCACGAACGGCTCGAGCTCGAACGTCGGCGCCACGGACGCGAGCGTCGGGGACTTCACGACGCTCCTCCTCACGGTCAATCCGGCGATGACCGTCGGCGGGTACCCGACGGCCTGGACCCTCTTCACCCTCACGCTCTCCGGCCTCCCGGCGGGGCCCAGCACCGGCCGCATCGCGTTCCGCCATTTCGTTCCGGATACCTCGACCAACGCCGACACGATCGGCATCGACACCCTGAGCCTGACGACCTGTGCGCTCCCGGCCCCGACGATCACGGCGCCCGGAACGGTGGGTGCGGGCTCGCCAGCCCGCACGGCGAGCGTTCCGAACAATTCCGGAAGCACGTACGCGTGGATCATCACGAACGGCACGATCACCGCGGGCCAGGGAACGAGCCAGATCACGTTCACGGCGGGCGTCGCCGGAACCCTGACCCTCGACGTGACGGAGACGAACACGGGGTGCGTGTCGGCTCCGGGGAGCGCGAACGTGATCGTCCTCGGGGCCGGCAGCGCGGTGCTCTTCTACCCGCTCACGCCCTGCCGGCTGCTCGACACACGGAACGCGCCCGGCCCCCTCGGGGCACCGCCCCTCGCGGCCGCGGGTGCGCCCGACCGCGCGTTCCCGATCATCGGCGTCTGCGGGATCCCTTCGGACGCGCGGGCGATCTCCGTGAACGTGACGATCACGAGCGTGCAGGCGAGCGGGGAGCTCCTCCTCTATCGCGGCGACGGATCGCCGACGACGGCCTCCACGATCAGCTTCCGGCCGGGGGTCACGCGCGCGAACAACACACAGCCGCAGCTCGCACTCGACGGGTCCGGGACGTTCCGCGTCCAGAACGGCTCGGCCGGCACGCTGGACTTCATCGTGGACGTGAACGGCTATTACCGCTGACGCGAGCCCGCGCCCCCGGGAAATCACCGAGAAGCGCGCGCGCCCGCGGATCGAGCGCGCGTTTCTTTTGCATTGAGAGCGGATCTCGGCCGGGTTAGTCTCCCGCGGTATCCAACGCGGGAGGCCTCATGAAATTCGAGTCCGTCGTCCGGTGGTCCGTCCGCGTCCTGCGAGCGGGCATGCGGCTCGCCGCTGTCGCCGTCCTTCTGCTCTTCCGGGTGGCCACCGGCGCCGACACGATCGGACCCCAGGCCGCGGCGCAGATTCAGGCGCTCCTCGCCGAGAAGGACGCTCGAACGCCCGCTCAGCGAAAGCTCGACTCCAACCTCCTGTATGCGGTCAAGATGAACCGGGGCGAGGCGATCGCCGCCGGAATCAGCACGCTTCAGACGGCCGTGGACGTCGGAGTCGATTCCACGACGATCGTGGACATCGTCGCGCACCGGCCGGATTCGCTGACGGACTCGATCCGGAGTCTCGGGGGCGAGGTGATCGACCTGCAGCCCGCCTACCGGAGCATCCGCGCGCGGATGCCCCTCCAGAAGCTGGAGACCCTGGCGGAGATCTCGTCGGTCATCTTCGTCCAGCCGAGGCAGGATGCGGTCACCTGGCGGGAGATCCAGCGCAGGGCCCCGGTGCCGGCGCAGCAGGCCGCGTCGGCGGCCGTGAGCCCGGAGCTTCACAAGAAGCTCGCGCCCGGCTTCGACGAGCGCGCCGAGAGCGTGCGGGCGCAGCTCGTGTCGGCGCTGGCCAGGCGAGCCCTCGTGGGCAGCGTCACGTCGCAGGGTGACGTGACGCATCGCGCCGACCTCGTGCGCTCGACGCTCGGGGTGACCGGTGCGGGCGTCAAGGTGGGTGTCCTGTCGGACGGCGTCACGTCTCTCGGGTTGCTGCAGGCTCTGGGCGACCTGCCCGCGGTGACGGTTCTTCCCGCGCAGGCGGGAGTCGGTGACGAAGGCACGGCGATGCTCGAGATCGTTCACGACGTCGCGCCGGGCGCTAAGCTGTTTTTCGCAACGGCGTTCAACGGCATCACGAGCTTCGCCCAGAACATCAAGGATCTCAGAACCGCCGGCTGCGACATCATCATCGACGACGTCACGTACTTCGCGGAGACGCCGTTCCAGAAGGGCCAGGCCCCGAGCATCGTGTCCAACACGAATGGCGGCATCGTGACGCAAGCGGTCGTGGACGTGACGGCGGCCGGGGCTCTCTTCTTCAGCTCCGCCGCGAACTCGGGCAGCAAGGACAAAGCGACATCGGGCACGTGGGAAGGGGACTTCGTGGACGGCGGCGCGCTCGGGGCGCCGGTCACGGGCAGCGGCAACGTCCACGACTTCGGAGGTCAGAACTGGGACGTGCTCACGACCGGCGGCTCCGTGAACTCCCTTCACTGGTCGGACCCGCTCGGGGGCTCCGCGAACGACTACGACCTGTTCCTCCTGAACGCCGCGGGCACCGTCGTGAGAGCCTCCTCGACGAATCCCCAGACGGGCACGCAGGACCCCTTCGAGATAACCGGTTCCGAGAGCGCGAACGACCGCCTCGTGATCGTCAGGAGAACGGGAGCGGCAAACCGGTTCCTGCACCTCGATACGGCGCGCGGCCGGCTCTCGATCTCGACCGCCGGGAGCACGCATGGCCACAACGCGCCTCCCGGGCCTTACGCCTTCGGCGTCGCGGCCACGCCCGCCGCCGCCGCGTTCGGAGCGCCCCCGAACCCGACGGGACCGTTCCCGAGCCCGTTCAGCGGGTCGAACACGCTGGAGCTCTTCAGCTCCGACGGCCCGAGACGCTTTTTCTACAACGCGGACTCGACGCCGATCACTCCGGGAGACGTGTCCTCGACGGGCGGCGAGGTGCAGCAGAAGCCGGACTTCACCGCGGCCGACGGCGTCTTCTGCGGCGTTCAGGGATTCGCCACGTTCTTCGGGACTTCCGCGGCGTCTCCGCACGCGGGCGCGATCGCCGCGCTCGTGAAATCGGCCAATCTCGCGGCCACTCAGGCGCAATGGAAGACGTCTCTTCTGACCGGCGTCATCGACATCGAGGCGGTTGGAGTGGACCGCGACAGCGGCGCGGGCATCCTGGACGCGCTCGCGGCCGTGCAGGCGACGGGCACCGCGGCTCAGGCCTCCTTCCTCGCGGGAGCTCCGGTCCTGGCCGAGGCGAGCGGAAACGGGAACGCCAGTGTCGAGCCGGGCGAGTGCGCGACGCTCCTCGTTCCTCTCACGAACGTGAACAGCACCGTCGGAGCGACGGCGATCTCGGCCACGCTGAGCACCTCCACCCCGGGCGTGACCATCGACCTGGGCACCTCCGCCTATCCGAACATCGCCGGCGGCGGAACCGCTTCGAACGCCACGCCGTTCGTGTTCCGTCTCGCGACATCCGTGTCCTGCCCGCTCTTCATCGACTTCACGTTGACCGTGACCTACGCGGGCGGAACAAGCCCTCAGGTCCTGACCTTCCCGGCGCGCGCCGGCCGGCCCGCCGTCGTCATCTCCGAGACGCTCGGCGGTGCGGCCCCGGTGCCCCCCGCGACCTTCACGGCCACGACGGGCGCGCAGACGACGCGCATTTCGCGCGACGGAGTCATCGGAACCTGCGGAATCTCGAAGACCGTGATCACCGCCGGGGCCGGAACCCGGCTTTACGACGCCTACACGTTCACGAACTGCTCGAATTCCGCCAGCTGCCTGAGCGTCGACCTGAATCATCCCGGATTCGTGGGCACCGTCCAGCTCTTCGCTTCGGCCTATCTCGGCTCCTTCAACCCCGCCGCCATCACGTCCAACTACATCGCCGACTCCGGCACCAGCGGCTCGCACAGGGACTTCACGTTCACGGCGACGCCCGGGCAGACCTACGTCGTCGTCGTGAGCGAAGTGAACTCCGGCGCGGCCGCGTCTTACCCCTACACGCTCACGATCGACGGTCTCTGCGCGGCATGCCAGACCTACACCACGACCTATTCCTGCTGCCCGGCGATCGGCCTGACTCCGGCATCGCTTCCGAATGGCACGATCGGCACGCCGTACTCTCAGGTTCTGACGCCGACAGCCGGCACGGCGCCGTTCACCTTCAACGTTGCCGGGCTGCCGGCCGGAATGACGCCGACGACCCCGGTCGTGGGGTCGACCGTCACGATCGGCGGAGCTCCGACCGCCGCGTTCTCGGGCACGGTGACGGTCAGCGGCACGGACGCGAACGGCTGCCCCTTCACGCAGGACTTTCCACTCACCGTGGGCTGCCCGGCGCCGCCGCCGCTCGTCGTGAACGCGCCCTCCGTCGTGGGCGCCGGATCGCCGAACCGTGTCGCGAGCGTGGCGCCGATCGCCGGGGCCGTCTACACCTGGTCGATCACGAACGGGACGATCACGGGAGGCCAGGGGACGAACCAGATCACGTTCACGGCCGGAACGGCCGGGACGACGCTCACGCTCACCGTGAACGCCATCGTCGGAGCGTGCTCGTCCGGCGGCGGGCTCCTCGACATCACGGTGGCGCCCGTCGGGTCCGCGGTCCAGTTCTACACGATCATGTCCTGCCGTCTCGTCGACACGCGGAACGCGAACGGGCCGCTCGGCGGCCCGGCGCTCGCCGCGGCCGGCGGCCCCGACCGCGCGTTCACGCTCACGGGAACCTGCGGGATTCCTGCGGGAGCGACGGCCGTCTCCGCGAACCTGACGGTCGTGAGCGCGCCCGCCGGAGGATTCCTCGCGATCTATCGCGGGGACGGGGCCTTCTCGGGAACGTCTTCGATCAGCTTCAACGCGGGAAAGACCCGGGCCGGCAACGCCCTTCTCGCGCTCGACGGCTCCGGCACCGTCAAGGTGAACAACTCGGCCGCCGGAGCGGTGCACATCGTGCTGGACGCGAACGGCTACTTCCAGTAGCAGACGGGGTGACGCGGCCGGAGTCCCGCTAGACTCCGGCCGTGTCCGATCCCGAGAGCCGGGCCTTCCGGCGCTCCCTGACGCTCGTTCTCGCGGTTCTCGGCCTGCTGACGGCGGGGGCGGTCGTTCTCTTCGGGCATCTCCTCTTCAAGTCGCTGTCCAAGGACGTCGTCGACGACGCGATCCTGCACACGAAGCTGGACGCGGAGCGGCTCGCGCGCGGCATCGCCGAGCGCACGTCCGGCGACCCGTACGTGCTGAAGCTGAAACAGACGGAGATCGACCGGCTCGTCACCTCCGGGCTCTCCGAGCGGCAGATCCTCACCGAGGTCGAGGTCCTCGACAGCGCGAGAAAGGAAGTCCTCTACGCGTATCGGGGCACCCTCACCGTTCCCGCCCGCAGGGCTCAACCTGGCGCCGAGGGACCGAAGGTCCTCGACGTGAAGCCGGTGGAGCCGGGGACGAGCGCCCGCATTTCCACCCTCGAAACTCCCGAGCAGGATCCGTTCAACATGGAGGTCAACGTCGGAGACTTCGCCGTGCTGCGCTTCGGCGTGTCCCGGCGGGTCCTGGCCGAACGGGTCGAGAGGCTGCGCCGGGAGCTGTATCTCAAGACGTTCGCCGCCGCCGTCGTGTCCTTCCTCGGCATCCTCGCGGCGTCCGCGGCCGTCATCCTGCTCTACCGGCGCACGCGGCGCGTCGAGGCCGCGCGCGTCGAGGCGGAGCGGCGCGCCGAGCTGGGCGAGGTCGCGGCCGGACTCGCGCACGAGATCCGGAATCCGCTCAATGCGATGGGGCTCAATCTGGAGCTCCTCGAGGAAAAGCTCGCGCGGGGCGACGCTGCCGCCGGCTCTTCCGCGGTGTCGGTCGCGGATCTCGCGCAGGCCGCGCGCGAACGAGAACTGGAACGGGCGGCGGTACTCGGGTCGCGGCCAGGCCACCGCGAACAGCTCGCGCACCACGTGCAGGCCCAGGAACAACATGGCGATGGCGACATAGATGAACGA
>JAMQPJ010000623.1 GCA_023717585.1 Thermoanaerobaculia bacterium | reverse complement strand
GGCTCGGGCGGCCCGAGAGGTTCGCGCTGGGTGCGGCGATCGGCACGCCCGCGAGGCGGACGAGATCGCGCGCGAGACCCTGCGGCATGCGCACCGCGACTGTGTCGAGGCCGGCAGTTACGAGAGAAGAAATTGAAGATTTCTTAGAAAGTATGAGGGTGAGGGGCCCCGGCCAAAAGTGGGCCGCCAGTCGCGTGGCGAGCGGCGGCAATCGCCGAATTACCTTTCTAAGCATCTTTCTGTCGCTCACATGCACGATCATCGGGTTGTCGCGCGGCCGCGCCTTCTTGGCGAAGATCTTCGCGACCGCTTTCTCGTCCAGCGCGTTCGCGCCGAGGCCGTAGACCGTCTCCGTGGGAAACGCGACGAGGTCGCCGCGGCGCAGCCGCGCCGCGGCCGCACGAAGTGCGGCGGGCGTGGGCGCGTGGACGTTGCGAGTGGCACCTCGCTGCCGGCGGTTCACGCGCCGATCGTAGAACGCCGGCGCTCCGGGTGAGAGAGAATCCCGGTCGCCGGGAGGCACACATGTCGACGCGCTTCGCCACCGGGTCGCTCGTCCTGTCCCTGTCGCTGGCGACGGCACTTGTCGCGGCGCCGGAGGAGCGGAAGTACACCGTCCTGATGGCCGGGAACCGGGCGGGTACCCAGGGTTGCACGACGAAGCGGGCCGAGACGCGTTGCACCTTCACGTACAACGACCGGGGGCGCGGGCCGAGTCTCGAGACGACGTTCACGGTTGGCAGCTACGCGATTCCGGTCCGCATCGTGATCGCTGGGCACAATTACCTCAAGGACCGCGTCGACGAGCGCTTCTCCATCGAAAAGGGCACGGCACGCTGGAAGAGCACGGTGGAGGCGGGGGAGCGTCGCGTCGAGGCGCCGGCGCTCTACCTACCGTTCGACGCCGTCCCCGAGGCGGACGCGGTTCTCGTTCGCGCTCTCAGGGCCGCGAAGGGCGGCTCCCTGGCCCTCCTCCCCGCGGGCGAGGCGCGCCTCGAGGGCTCGTCGCCGCTCGTCGTGTCGGCAGGCGGCCGGACGAAGACAGTGACGCGATTCGACGTCGCCGGTCTCGGACTCGAAGCGCAACGCGTGTTTCTCGACGAGCACGGGGAGCTCTTCGCGTCCGGCGGATCCTGGTTCCTGACGATCCGCGAAGGCTGGGAATCCGCGGCGCCTGTCCTACTCGCGTCTCAGGAAGCCGCGGACGCTGAGGACAGCGCCCGGCGGACCCGCGATCTCGCGCGCAGGCCGAAGGGCGCGCTCGTTTTCCGGGGGGTCGGCCTCTTCGACGCCGACGCCGCGGCGATCCGGCCGGGGACGACGGTCGTCGTGTCAGGGAACCGCATTTCCGACGTCGGTCCCGATGGAATTGTCGCGATCCCCACCGGGGCGGAAATCGTCGACGGGAAGGGCAAGACGCTCCTACCCGGCCTCTTCGACATGCACGTCCACGTCTCGAGCGACGTGGATGGAATCCTCGATCTCGCGTCGGGGATCACGACAGTTCGCGACCTCGGAAACGACCTGCCGGAGGTGACGAGCCGCCGGGACCGCTTCGAATCGGGGGCGGCGATCGGCCCTCACCTCCTCACGTCCGTTCTCGTGGACGGGCCCGGTCCGTTCGCCGGACCGACAAAGTTCCTCGTCTCGACCGAGGACGAGGGAATCGCCGCCGTGGACGCATGCGTGAAGGCCCGCTGCGCGGGACTCAAGATCTACAGCTCGATCAAGCCGGAGCTCGTGCCGGCCCTCGTGCGCGCCGCGCACGCGAAGGGTATCCGCGCCAGCGGGCACGTTCCGGCCTTCATGACGGCCGAGCAGGCGGTCCGCGATGGGTACGACGAGATCCACCACGTGAACTTCCTGTTCCTCAACTTCCTCTTCGACAAGGTGCCGGACACGCGCACGCCGGCGCGATTCAAGGCGGTGGTGGAGAGCGCGGCGAGCCTCGACCTGAGCTCGCCCGCGGTCCGCGACTTCACAAGGCTCCTGAAGGTCCGGGGCGTCGTGGCGGATCCGACCGTCGCGACGTTCGAGGACCTCTTTCTCTCACGGCCGGGCGTCGTGCCAGACGCGTGGACGGGGATCGCGGACCGCTTGCCACCGCAGGTCCGGCGGTCGTTTCTCGCAGGGGGCCTTCCCGTCGGGGAAGGCGGCGAGGCGAGGGTCCACGCTTCGTTCGACGCGCTGCTGAGGATGGTCCGCCTCCTCCACGACTCGGGCGTGAGGATCGTCGCGGGGACGGACAGCTTTGCAGGGTTCAGCTTGCCGCGCGAGCTCGAACTCTACGTGAAAGCCGGAATCCCGGCGGCCGAGGTGCTCCAGATCGCCACGATCGGAGCGGCCCGCGTCGCGGGTCTCGCCGACGACGTCGGGACGGTCGTGGCCGGCAAGCGCGCGGACCTGGTACTCGTGGACGGGAATCCCACCGAACGGATTTCCGATGTCCGAAAGGTCTCGCTCGTCGTGAAGAACGGCCTCGTCTTCGACCCGGCGGCGCTCCTGAAGTCGATCGGCATCCGGCACTAGAGGACCGTTATCGCATCGCCTCCATCGGCGAGAGGCGCGAGGCGCGGATCGCGGGGTAGAGGCCGAACACGAGCGCGAGGCCGATCGCGACGCCCCATGCGATCGCGAGGCCCATCGGGTTGACGACGAGGCCCCACGGGAACATCGGAGACAGT
>JAMQPJ010000606.1 GCA_023717585.1 Thermoanaerobaculia bacterium | reverse complement strand
TCCTCGAGTACGAGAAGTTCCTCGCGCGCAAGGACCGCCTCGTGGCGCCTCACGGCGCCGAGGCCGCCGTGCCCGCGGGAACGCACGGGCGGTTTCGCAACATCGTCATCACGGGCGCCGACGGTACGCCGAAGGACGAGTTCCGGCCGGGAGAGCCGTGGGGCGTGGAGCTGGAGTTCGCCGCCGACGATCCCGCGCGGCCTCTTCAGATCCATCTCGCGGTCTCCACGCGCGACAACGTCGTGTGTTTTTCCGCCGACTCGCGGCTCGACGGCTCGGGGCCGTTCGTCGGGCAGAGCGCCTACCGGGTGCGCGTCGGCGTCGACGCCCTGCCGCTCGGGAAGGGGGAGTTCGTCGTCTACGCCTACCTCGCCGACGAGAAGTCGCTGGCGCTCTTCGACGCGCGCAGCGACCGCACGTTCCACGTCGAATCCGACGTGTGGCGGAGCGGGCTCATGAGCCTGCGGGCAGCTTGGACGTCCCTTCCCGCGCGCGGCGACCCTCCTCGATGAGAATCGCTTACGTCCTGGAGTCCCTCGAGCTCTCGGGCGGCGTCAAGGTGGTCGTCGAGCACGCCGAGGGGCTGAAAGCGCGGGGCCACGACGTCGTCCTCGTCACGCGGGACGGCCGGCACGATTGGCTCGACTTTTCGGTGAGAGTCCACGAGGTCCCCGCGTTCGACCCGTCCACGCTTCCCGAGGCCGACGTCCACGTCGCGACGTGGTTCCCGACGGTCGAGCCCACCGTTCGCGCCCGCCGCGCCCCGAAAATCTTCCACTTCTGCCAGGGCTACGAGGCGCCACATCCGCACACGCTCCACCGCCTTCGAGAGATCGACGAGGCCTACCGCCAGCCGGTCCCGAAGCTCCTCGTGTCGGCCCACCTCGAGCCGATCCTGGCCCTGCGATACCCCGGGACGTACCACGTGCTCCCGCAGGCGATCCCCGCGGCCGATTTCGCGCCGCCCGACCCGCAGCGCGACGCGCCGCGCCGGCCCGCGACGGTCGGTGTCGTGGGGCCGTTCGAGGCTCCGCTCAAGGGCATCGCCATCGCGCTCCGGGCGGTCGCGAAGCTTCGCGACGGCGGACGCGACGTGCGCCTCCACCGGGCGAGCGCGCTGCCCCAGGGAGGGGCCGAGCGGGCTCTCCTCGCGGCCGACGAATACTCGCACGCGCTTTCCTCGGCCGCGATGCCGGCCTGGTACCACGGCCTCGACCTCCTGCTTCACCCGTCGTTCGACGCCGAGGGCTTCCCGCTTCCGCCGCTCGAGGCGATGGCGGCCGGCGTGCCCGTCGTTCTCACGGACATCCCGTCCTTCGCGCCGCTGCCGCAGGACTGCGTCTCGCGCGTTCCCGCGGGAGACGCTTCCGGAATGGCCCGCGAGGCGGCGCTCCTCCTCGACGAGCCCTGGCTGTGGGCGACGCGGCGGGCGAAGGGCATCGAAGTCGCGCGGGGATTCTCGCTGGACCGCGTCCTCGACCGGCTCGAGGAGATCTTCGGTCAGAAGACGTCGTGATCGAGGAAGCGGTAGTCGAAGGCGGCGCCCTCGGCGGCGGGATCCACGCCGCCGAGGAAGGCCCTCACGACGAGGTGCGTGTCGGTGACGGCCTCGCCGAAGCCGAGCTCGCCCGCGAGAAGCGCGCCGAGCGCGCCGCGACGCGGGAGGCGAACTTCGAGGACGCGCGCGCGGGCCGCCACCTCGGCCGCGACACCCGCGAGGAGATCGGGAATCGCGCCGC
>JAMQPJ010000593.1 GCA_023717585.1 Thermoanaerobaculia bacterium | reverse complement strand
GAAATCCGCGCGGGGTCCGGGTCGCTCGGCAGGACGCCGAGAGCGACGAGCTGCGGCCGGAACTCGTAGCGGAGGCGCACGACGGCGGCGGGCTCATTCTCGAGATCGACGTCGACGCGCTCGATGCCGAAGCGCGTCCTGTTGCCCATTCCGGTGGCCGCATATTCGTCCGAGAGTTTCGCGCCGGAGGAATCCAATGAGGGAGAGGAAGAGGAAGATTTCTGTGAATGGTCGCGGGCACTCGCCTCGGCTCGAGCGGCCGGCGGCGCCGCGTCCTGAAGCGTTCCGCTTTCGGGCGCGTCGGGGCGTCTCTCTCTTTCATTCAAAGAAGTCTCTCCGTCTTTCTGTTTCCGATCGTCCTGTCTCTCGTGCCAGCGCCCGGAGCGATACGGGATTCTCTCGCGGTAGAAAACCGCCTCGATGATTCCGAGGTCTTCGGTCTTCCCGAGCGCCGCCCCGTAAGAGCCGCGCTCGCCCGTGAAGACGAACTTGCGGGAGACGGCGTTGTTCACCTGCCAACCCGGAATGACCACCGTCTGGTAGGGCGCGAGGACCCATTTGCGCGCGTCCCGCGAGGACGTGTGTTTCGCGTCGATCGTGTTGAGCCCGTCGACCGACAGGGCCACGGCGACGCGCATGCCGGTGGGATTCGAGAGGCGGAGCGCGTAGTCGCGGCCCTTCAGCGCCTCCACGTAGACGGTGCCCCGCGCCGCGAACTCGGGCCGGGGGCTCCCGTTCACGAGGACGTCGAGGCCGAAGCCGGAAGGGGACGAGGCGTTCGCGGCCCCGGCGGCGAGGAGGAGGGCGGTGAGAACCTGGTGGCGCATCGGAGTCTCCTTTCGCACGATTGGACCCGCGCGCGGAGGTTCGGTTCCCGGAAGCGATCGTCGTTTTCGGATCGCGGGCAGCGCTCAGGGCGGCGGCAGCGCGTCCTTCAGGAAGGCCCCGACGTCCTTCCGCAGCTTCGCCATCTCGCCCGTGTGGATGTACATCATGTGGCCCGCTTCGTACTCCTTCGCGGTGATCCGCGCCCTCTGGCCGGGCTCGAGCCCGAGGTGGGCGAGCGTGTACTGCGTCGCGAAGTAGGGCGTCGCGAGGTCGAAATGGCCGGACGCCACGAAGAGCTTCATGTCGGGGTTCTTCGCGAACGCCTGGCGCAGCGACTCGCTCGTGTCGGCGAAGCCGTTCCGGGCGCCCCAGTCCCACGGCCCGATGCCTCCGCCGAGAATGTGATACGTCGCGTCAGACTTGTACCCGAGCGTGCTCCGGACGTACTGGTTGAACATCGCCGTGTACGGCGGGCGGATGGCGGTCATGCTCGGGTCGAATTCCGGCCTCTCCGAGACGCCGCTCTCGTCGACGCCCTGAAAGCGCGTGTCGAGCCGGCCCACGGTGCGGCGCTCGTTCCGGAGCAGCTCCTTGCAGAAGTGCTGGATCTCGACGCGGAGGTCGGCGCGGTCGAGCCACGCCGGATCGAGGCCGGTGTAACGCGCGAGCTGGCCGGCCAGCGCCTTCCGCTCGGCCGCGGTCAGCGCGTCGCCCTTCGCGAGCGCCAGCGGGTACTCGGTCCTCGCGAACGTCTCGACCTCGTCGAGGACCGCGCGCAGCGCCTTCGCCTGAAGGTCGGCGGGGAGCTTCTTGTGGTACCAGGCCGTCGCCGTGTACGTCGGGAGGAACAGCGGGTAGGGGAGGTCGTTGCCCTTCGTGAACCGCGCAGTCTGGAAATTGAGGATCGACGACACGAGGACGATGCCGTTGAACGCGATGCCCTTGTCGACGAGGTATCCCGAGAGGCCCGCGGCCCGCGTCGTGCCGTAGCTCTCGCCCACGAGGAACAGCGGCGACGCCCAGCGCTCGTTCCGCGCGAGGTAGAGGCGGATGAACTCCCCGACCGAAGCGATGTCGCCTTCCACGCCCCAGAATCTCTTCCCGAGCTCGGGCTTGACGGCGCGGCTGTAGCCGGTCCCGACGGGGTCGATGAACACGAGGTCGGTTTCCGAGAGCCACGTGTCGTCGTTGTCGACGAGCGCATAAGGAGGCGGCGGCATCATGCCGTCGTCCGTCATCCTGACGCGCTTGGGGCCGAGCGCGCCGCGGTGGAGCCCGACGGAGGAGGAGCCCGGGCCGCCGTGGAACGA
>JAMQPJ010000580.1 GCA_023717585.1 Thermoanaerobaculia bacterium | reverse complement strand
AGAGAGAGAAAGCCATTGCTCCCGCAACCACGCTCAGGAGCCGCTGTCGTTTGCTCATCTCAGCCGGGGAACATCCCCTCTTCCTCTTCAGCAGAAAATCCAGGTGCTCTTCGGACGCGTCAGTACGCGACGAGGTCGCGCAGCGCCGCGAGGATGTCCTCGCTTTGCGGAAGCGTAGCGCTCTCGAGCTGCGGAGCGTAGCCGCAGAACACGTCCTTCGCGGCGATGCGCCGCACGGGCGCGTCGAGCCACGGGAAAAGCTCGTCCGCGGCGCGCGCCGCGATCTCGGCGCCGAAGCCGTGGGTCCGCCAGTCCTCGTGCACGACGAGAAGCCGGTTCGTCCGTTTCACGCTCTCGCTGATCGACTCGAAGTCGTACGGAGCGAGCGAGCGCAGGTCGATGACCTCGGCGTCGCGGCCGTCTTCCTCCGCCAGGCGGGCGGCCGCGACCGCGCTCCGGAACACGGTGGCTCCATAGGTCACGATCGTCGCGTCGGTCCCGGGCCGCACCGTTTTCGCCTTGCCGAAGGGAATCATGAAATCCGGGCCCGGGTAGCGGCCCTTGTTGTGAGTCTGCCGGTACAGGTGCTTGTGCTCGAGGAAGAGCACGGGATCGTCGCAGCGGATCGCCGTGCGGAGGAGGCCGTTCGCGTCGAGAGCGTTGGACGGCATGACGACGCGGAGGCCCGGGATGTGCGTGAACGTCACCTCGCCCGACTGGGAGTGGTAGGGCCCGCCCCCGGTGAGATAGCCGCCGATCGCGACCCGGATGACGACCGGCGCGCGGAAGGACCCGCCCGAGCGCCAGCGCGTCGTCGCGAGCTCGTCGCGAATCTGCAGCATGGCGGGCCAGATGTAGTCGAAGAACTGGATCTCGACGACGGGCCTGAGTCCGCGAGCGGCCCATCCGATGGCGCGCCCGACGATGCCCGCCTCCGCGAGGGGCGAATTGAAAACGCGCGCGGGTCCGAATTCCTTTTGGAGGCCGGCCGTCACCTTGAAGACGCCGCCCTTGCCCTTGCACTCGTCGAGAGCGTCGACGCGGCTCGCGTCGGCGACGTCTTCGCCCCATATCGCGATGCGTTGGTCGCGCGCCATTTCGTCGCGAAGCGCGGCGTTGACGAGGTCGACCATCGTCGTGGGCTCGCCCGTGAACGCCGGAGAATCCTCCGTGTCGAAGGCGGCCGAAGTCGGATCGACGTCCGGAGACACGACGTGCTCCATGACGGTGTCGGGATCGGGCTGCGGGCGGGCGAGAGCCTCGTCCGCCGCGCCGTTCACGGCGGCGGCCACCTCTTCGCGGAGCGCGAGGAGCTCCTCGGCGGAAGCGAGGTTCTCCTTCGCGAGGAAGGCGGCGAACAGCTCGAGCGGGTCGCGGGCGAGGTCCTTCTTCCGCTCGGCCTCGGAGCGGTAGAGCTTCTCGTCGTCCGAGAGGGAGTGCGAATTCAGGCGGACGACGTGGGCGTGGACGAGGGACGGCCCCTTCCTTTCGCGGGCGTAGGCGAACGCGTAGCGCAGCGCGTCGTACGAGGCGAGGAAGTCGCAGCCGTCCGTCTCGGCGACGAAAAGGCCGGGATACGAGCGCACGAGCTTCGAGATGGAGCCGCCCGGGGTATTCACTTCGACGGGCACGGAGATCGCGTAGCCGTTGTCTTCGACGACGAAGACGACCGGGAGCTTCGAGAGACAAGCCGAATTCAGGGCCTCCCAGAATTCGCCTTCCGACGTCGAGCCCTCGCCGATCGTCACGACGACGATCTCGTCCGGGGCCGCGCCCCGGACCGCGCCGAGACAACCGGCCGCGCCGGGCGCCCCCTCCCGCTGGAGATACCGCCCGGCTTCGGCGGCGCCGATGCCCGGTAGGCATTCGGTGGCCGTCGGCGAGGAGGTCGTGAAGATGCGGAGCGCCGCGGAGCCCCAGTGCGAAGGCATCTGTCGCCCGGAGGACGCCGGGTCGTCGGCGGCTCCGGCGGCCTGCAGGAACATGTCCCTGGGGCTCACGCCGAGGCCGAGGCAGAGCGCGCGGTCGCGGTAGTACGGGAAGAGCCAGTCCGAGCCCTTCCGCATCTGGAACGCGATCGCCGTCTGGACGGCCTCGTGCCCGGCTCCGCTGATCTGGAAGAAGATGCGGTTCTGGCGCTTGAGCTGGATCTCCCTGTCGTCGATCCGGCGGGACGTGAGCATGTTCCGGTACGCCCGGAGCAGGTCATCGCGCGACAGGCCCTCGTACTGGTCCGCCTGCGGCGGCGCGATTTCCGTCGCCATTGCGCGGAGATTACCGGAAAACGGCGTGCCAGTCCGAATGCGGCACGCGATTCTCGACGATCCACCCGCGAAGAAGCTCGCGGTAGGTGCGGGCCGTGATGCCCTCTCTTGCGAAGAACGGCTCGAGCGCGGTGCTCAGCGCGGGCAGGCGGTAGAAAGGCACGGCGGGGAAGTAGTGGTGCTCGAGGTGCAGGTGCGACCAGAGATAGACGAACTCCCAGAACGGCGAGCGCGACATCCGCGTGCCCCACTTCGCGGGCTCATCGGGCACGATGTCGTAATGCTGTCCGAGCCGGTTGAGGGCGAACGCGGGAGGGAAGACGAAAAACACGGGCACGGCGTAGAGCCACAGGAGGCGCGAGGCCCCGCCGAAAAAGCCGATCGCCGAGGCGGCCAGAAGGTGCAACCCGATTGCCGCGAGGCGCTCGCCGCGGATTCTCCGCCGGAGCGTCTCGGGATACGTGGCGGTCTCCGCCCGGGCCGCGCGGAAGTAGATCGGGAAGAGCGCGGGTGTCGCGTAAAGAAGCTTCAACCACCGCAAGTTCCTCTTCGGCGAGAGGTGGGCACGCTTCGGGTCGTCCGTGGCCGAGCCGAGCTCGGCATGGTGATCGAGGTGCCAGCGTGTGAACTGCGCCGGCGAGATGCCCGAGGGCAGCGCGTAAAGAAGGCCGAGGACGCGGTAGGCGCGCGGCCGGTCGCCGTCGAAGACGGCCTTGTGGACGACCTCGTGGAGGAGGATCGTCCCGTCGAAGATGACGAACCCGAGGACGAGCGCGCACGCGACCCGGACCCACAGGCTCTCGAAGTGCCAGCCGAGCGCGAACGCGCCCGCGAGGAAAACGAACTGGCGGACGGCGACCGCGAGATGGCGGGAGGGGCTCTTGCGATGGAGCTCCTTCAGAACCTCGTTCGGCACCGCGGCCGTGAGCCGCTTCCTGAGGTCGCCGATCGCGCCGTGGTAGTAACCCGCCTTCATCACTCCAAGGTTACGTCAACGTCCGGGGAGGGCGCGGTAATCCCGCCGACCTCCTCCGCCACGAGATAGAGAGGCCGGCCCTTCACCTCGTCGTAGATCCGGCCGAGGTATTCGCCGAGGACGCCGATGACCGTGAGCTGCACGCCGCCGAGGAGCAGGACGAAGACCATGAGCGTCGTCCATCCTGGCACGTTGATCTTCAGGATCCAGAGAGCGAGGACGACGAGGATGTAGAGGAACGCGAAGAACGACACGGCGAAGCCGAGCCACGTCGCGAGCTGGAGCGGCACGTGGCTGAACGACGTGAGGCCGTCGAGCGCGAACCGCAGCATCTTGCGCAGCGGGTACTTCGTCTCCCCGCGCGCCCTTGCCGGCCGCACGTACTCGACCCCCACCTGCCGGAAGCCGACCCACGCCGTCATGCCGCGGATGAAGCGATGCCGCTCGCGCAGGCGCCGGAACGCCGCCACTGCCCGCGGGCCCATGAGGCGGAAGTCTCCGACGTCGACCGGGATGTCCACGTTCGTCCAGCGTTTGAGAAGGCGGTAGAAGACGTGCGCGGTCCAGAGCTTGAAAGCGCTCTCGCCCTCGCGCTTGCTGCGCTGCGCATAGACGACCTCGTACCCCTCGTCGACCTTCTTCAGCATCTCCGAGAGAAGCTCGGGCGGGTCCTGCAGGTCCGCGTCCATCACCGCCACGATCCGGCCGCGCGCGGCGTCGACCCCCGCGGTGAGGGCCATCTGGTGGCCGAAATTGCGGGAGAACCGGAGCGCCCGGACGCGCGGGTCCTGGCGTGCGAAGGCAGCCATCTTCTCGAACGACGCGTCGCTCGAGCCGTCGTCCACGTACACGATCTCCCACGTGCGGGAGGCGGCGTTCAGGACGCGCTGGAGCCGCTCGTTCAGCTCGTCGAGGTTCTCGACCTCGTTGAAGACGGGCAGCGCGACCGAGATGTCGGGGCGGATCACGTCGGGTTCTTCACTTCCGCGGGGACAGCCGGCGCCGGCGCGGGCGGAGGAGGCGGGGGCGGCGCCGTGGCCGGGCCCGTCCGCCTGAAGACCGTCACATGGACGGAGCCGATCGGGTTGTTGCCGTCGGCGCGGTCCCACGTCTCGCGCGTAAAGAGGTAGAGAAGAAGCTGCCTGGGGCTCGGCCGAAGCGGCGAGAGCGACAGGTCGGGAATCCACCAGGCGCGGAACGGCACGCGATCGCGATTGTAGGACGGCCCGAGGACCTCGGCCTGCTTGTCGGCGTCGCCTTCGTCGCACAGGACGATCGGCGGTCTCAGGTCGCCTTTCGGAGGCTGCCAGTTCACGGGCGCCTTGCGGACGTACCAGCTCATCGGCCAGCCCGCCTCTCCCGAGACGATGGCGGCGGGCACCTCGCCGACCTTTCCGTAGGCGAGGATCTCGTCCACGAGACCCAGCATCTCGGGACAGGTCTGGACCTGAATCGTCGATTCCGCCTTGCGGGAATTGGGCGTGAGGACGGGATAGACGAAGGAGAGGCTCACCGCCGTCAGCAGGGACGCGGCAGCCACGACCGCGCCTCCGAGCTTCGCACGCGAGCCCTTTTCGGCGAGGCGAGCCCACGCGGCGCCGGCGAGCGGCAGGAAGGGGAGGACCTGGTGGACGATGAGCCAGCCCGCCTTCTCGCCGAGGTACGCGTACATCACGACCGAAGAGAGCGCCCAGCCCGCGAGGAAGCGCTCGGCGAACGTGAATCGTGACCAGCGCGTCGCGAGGAGCGCGAGCGCCGGCAGCACGATCGCGAACTCGTACTGCAGGAGGCGCGGGAGGTAGAACGTCTTCGGGCCGCCGACTCGCTCCATCTTGTGCTGGCCCCACCAGTAGGAGATCGCTTCGAAGACGGGATTCCCCGATTCGGGATGGACGAGGAAGAACGTGTAGAGGACCTCGGAGACGCAGAAGAAGAGGAGGAGGGCCCCGACGAGAGGAATCGCGTGCGCTTCGAGCCAGTCGATGAGGCGGCGCAGCCGGTTCCACACGTCGAGTCCGCGCCCGGGCTCGGCCCACGCGGCCGCGAGAGAAGGCACCATGAGCGCGAGGAGGACGTAGAAGTTTTCCTTCGACGCGAACGCGACCGACGCCGACAGGGAGGCGAAGCAGAGGTCGCGGAGGC
>JAMQPJ010000526.1 GCA_023717585.1 Thermoanaerobaculia bacterium | reverse complement strand
CCGTCGCGTTCCTCCCCGTTTTCACGCTCGTCGACCAGGAGGGCAGGCTCTTCAAGCCGCTCGCCTGGTCGAAGAACCTCGCGATGGCGATCGCAGCGTTCCTGGCCATCACGCTCGATCCGGCCATCCGGATGCTGTTCGCGCGCATGGACGGCTTCTCATTCCGCCCGAAGTGGCTGGCCTGGGTCGTCAACCAGGTCACGGTGGGGAAGTACTACGCGGAAGAGAAGCATCCGATCAGCGTCGTTCTCCACCGCCTCTACGAGCGGCCCTGCCGGGCCGTGCTCCGGCATCCGAAGAAGACGATCGCGATCGCCCTCCTCGCGATGCTCTCCACGGTCCCGGTCTTCCTGAAGCTCGGGTCCGAGTTCATGCCGCCGCTCTACGAAGGCTCGATCCTCTACATGCCGACGACGCTGCCGGGAATCTCGGTAACGGAGGCCGAGAGACTCCTGCAGGTGCAGGACCGCGTCCTGAAGTCGTTTCCGGAAGTCGAGCGCGTCTTCGGAAAGGCGGGCCGCGCGGAGACGTCCACGGATCCGGCGCCGTTCTCGATGATGGAAACAACCGTCATTCTGAAGCCCGAGTCCGGGTGGCGGAAGAAGGAGCGCTGGTACTCCTCGTGGTCGCCGGAGTGGCTGGCCGGCGTCTTCCGCCACGTGTGGGCCGACCGCATCTCTCACGACGAGCTCGTGGACGAGATGGACGCGGCTCTGAAGATCCCCGGGACGACGAACGCGTGGACGATGCCGATCAAGGCGCGGATCGACATGCTCTCCACGGGAATCAGGACGCCCGTCGGCATCAAGGTCTTCGGCGCGGACCTCAAGGAGATCGAGCGGATCGGCGCCGAGGTCGAGGCGGCCATGAAAGCCGTACCGGGCACGCGGTCCGTCTTCGCCGAACGTGTCGCCGGCGGCTACTTCATCGACTTCGATCTCGATCGAAGCGCGCTCGCCCGATACGGTCTCACCGTGGACGACGCGAACGCCGTCATCATGACGGCGATCGGCGGCGAGACGGTCACGACGATCATCAAGGGCAGGGAACGCTACTCGGTCAACGTCCGTTACTCGCGCGAGCTGCGCGAGGATCTCGACCGGCTCGCCCGCGTCCTCGTCCCGACGATGTCCGGCGCGCAGGTGCCGCTCGGCCAGCTCGCGGCGATCCGCCAGGCGCGCGGGCCGGCGATGATCCGGAACGAGAACGGCCTCCTGTCCGGCTACGTGTACGTGGACTTCGACACGTCGAAGGAGGACGTCGGCGGCTACGTCGAGAAGGCGAAGCAAGCCGTTGCCGGAAAGGTCAAGCTGCCCCCCGGCTACACGCTCCTCTGGAGCGGCCAGTACGAGAACATGATCCGCGTCAAGGAGCGGCTCAAGGTCGTCATTCCGGTCACGCTGGTCCTCATCTGGCTCCTCATGTACGCGAACACGAAGTCGGCGATGAAGACGATGATCGTCCTCCTCGCCGTGCCGTTCTCGATCATCGGGGCCGTGTGGTTCCTGTACCTCCTCGGCTACAACCTGTCCATCGCCGTGTGGGTCGGGATGATCGCCCTCATGGGTCTCGATGCGGAAACAGGGGTGTTCATGCTGCTCTTTCTCGACCTCGCCTACTACGACGCGGTCCGGCAGGGAA
>JAMQPJ010000450.1 GCA_023717585.1 Thermoanaerobaculia bacterium | reverse complement strand
CGAGAGCGCGAGCTCGATCGTCACCTTCCGGCCCGCGCGGAGAAGACGGAGCATCCTGTTGTAATGTTCCGGCGCCACCGCGATCTGCGGGATGAGCTCCTTGCGGATCCGGTCATGTGATTGAGCGCGGCGGTTGTACGGGATCTCCGGATCGTCCGGGACGGTCGCCGCCTGGACGGTGATGATGCCCGGGCCGGAACGGCTGGGGAGCAGGATCGCCGCCGCCTTTTCCGACTGGCAGAACTCGAGCTTCCGCATGGCCATGATTCGCCGCTGCATGTTTCCTCCGGGCAGGTCCCACGGGCGGCGCCGCCGTTCGGGTCCGGCATTCGCGAGCGCGAGCAGGGAGGAATCCGTTTCGCGCACCGCCATCGGCTCGAACGGAGAATCGAACCCGACAGAGTCTCCCACCAGCACGACGCGTCCCTTCAGCGTTCCCCGGTAGAGTTGCAGCGCGCTGTCCGTTGCCGCATCGAGGTGGACGACGTCGGCGCGGACGGTGCCGTTCGTGCCGTTCGACCAGGCACGCGGGTACGCGTGCAGGGGGAACGCGTACGGTTCCAGGACGGAGGCGGAGAACTTCTTGAGCGTCCACCCGACGCCGAGGGGAGCCCACCGCTCGACGCGGGCGTTCGAGAGCCCCCACGCGTTCATGCGCTCGATGACCCAGAGGGCCGCGCGGTCGAAGCCCGGCGACCAGGTGAGGCGCGGGCCGTTGACGTCCGTGAGCCCGAGCATGGTCTCCATGACCCGGGAGCGGTTCATCCCCTCGTCGATAATCCGGGAGATCGCGGCCGTGTCGACGGCCTCGGGGGCGGGAGAGCCGCCGGGCGTCCCGGCGTGCAGCGCCGTCGTGAGTTCGAGGACGAGCAAGGCAGCTGTCAACAGCCGCATCGGAACCTCCTGAGTGCTAGTCGAGTGCCTGCAGATTCTTGTGCAGCTTTTCGAGCGTCAGCGTGAAGCTCTGGAGTTTCTCGCGCTCGCGCTGCACGATGTCGGCGGGTGCTTTGCCGGTAAAGGCCTGGTTCTCCAGCTTGGCCCGCACCCCGGCCGCCATCCCCGTCAGGCGGTCGATCTCCTTCCCCAGCCGGGCGCGCTCGTGCTGGATGTCGATCAACCCGCCGAGGGGCACGAAGAGCTCCTCGCCGTCCACGACCGCGCTCATGGAGGTCGGCGGCCGCCCCCCCCCGGTCCGCACCGTGAGCGTCGCGACCCGGGCGAGCCGCTGCAGATACCCCGAGTACCGGCGGATGCTCGTCTCGCTCCGGCCCGGCGTCAGGTGCATCTGCAGCTCGATGTCGCGCGACGGGGGAATCCCGACCTCCCCCCGGATCGTCCGGACCTCTTCGATCACGCGCTGGACGAACGCCATCTCCGATTCCACGGTCGGATCGATCAGCGTCGCGTCGCGCGCCGGGAGGGGGCTCCGCATGATCGTCGAGCCTTCTGGGCGGACGCGGATGTTCTGCCAGAGCTCTTCGGTCACGAACGGCATCAGGGGGTGAAGGAGGCGGAGGGCCGCGTCGTACACGTCGACCGCGCGGCGAAGGACGACCCGCTTCACGGCCTCCGGCTCGTCGCCGTACAGCCGGGACTTGACCATCTCGAGGTACCAGTCGGCGAAATCGTGCCAGAAGAACTCGAAGATCATCTTCGCGACCTTGTTGACCTCGTACGCGTCCATCCCGTTCTCGATCTCGCGGATCGTGGAATGGAGGCGC
>JAMQPJ010000441.1 GCA_023717585.1 Thermoanaerobaculia bacterium | reverse complement strand
CGGCGATCCTTCCGCTCGCGCTCGCGAAGATGGCGCAGCTCACGCACGCGTTCCCCGACAAGGCCTTCTCCGGGATCGGCGGCATCTCGGACTTCTCGCACGCTCTCAACTACTTCCTCCTCGGCTGCGGCACCGTGCAGGTGTGCACGGCCGCGATGCTGGACCACGCGATCGGCCCGAACGTGATCCGGACGCTGAAGGACGGCATGGCGGCGTTCCTCGAGAAGAACGCGGCACGGGGCTGGAAGTCGCTGGAGGACTTCCGCGGCCTCAGGCGCGACCACGTGATCCCGCAGTCCCAGATCCGCCGCCCGAACCCGGGCGAGTACCACGGCGGGCACGAGGCCGAGGGCTACGCGGCGCCCGAGCCGGCGCCTGTACCTGCAGCGTCGCGCGAGAAGTAGCCCGGCCGCCCTAACTTCGGATCGTCAGGCTCTCGTACTGGACAATCGGCTGGCCGAACCCGACGGCGAGGCCTTCGACCTCGGGGCGCGCGAACCGGTACACCTGCTCGTGGAACAGGGGAATCATGAGCGCCTGGCGCGCGATGATCTCCTCGACCTCCCGGTAGATCGACTCGCGCGTCTTGGGGTCGATCTCGGACCGGCCGCGCTCCGTGAGGGCGTCGATCTCGGGCATCCCGCAGTAGCGGCCGTTGACGCCCATGCGCGAGTGGAGGACGCCCTGCGCGAAGGTGTCGGAGTCCGGGTAGTCGGCCACCCAGCGTCCGATCGAGATGTCGGTCGGCGCCTCGATCTGGGCGTCCATGAACTCCGCCATCGTCTTGTTCACGACGCGGATGGAGTAGCCCATCACGCGAAATGCCTGCGTGAGCTCCTTCGTGAAGGCGCCGAACTCTCCGAACATGATGGGATTCGCGACGGCCGTGAGCTCGATCGGCTCGCGGGACACGGTGTGCGCGCCCGAAGCCTGCCCCGAGGACTGGGGTCGGCTCCTCGGCTTCGCGACGTACCCGAGGAGGCCGGGCGGGATGAGACCGTTGGCCGGAATCGCGTGGCGTCCGAGCGTTCGCCTCACGATGCCGGCGGCATCGATCCCATGCGCGACCGCGAGGCGCGCCCTGACGTCCTTGAAGGCACCCCGGTGGGTGTTGAGGATCACGAAGTACGTCACGAGACTCGGGCTCTCGCGGTAGGTGGCGCGGAAGCGCGGGTCCTGGCGCAGGGCCTCGGCGTCGGTCGGAAGGAGATCCGAAGCGATGGAGAACCGGCCGGCGAGAAACTCGGAGCGGATCTCCTCGGGAGGAACGCCGAACCGGAAGACGACGCCCTCGTTCTTCGGATAGCCCTCGCGCCAGTATGCGGGGTTCCTCTCCAGCTCCAGCCGCCGTCCCGGTTCGAAGCTCGCGAGGCGATACGCGCCCGTGCCGATGCAGCCCTTTCGCCAGCTCTCTCCGATGGCGCCGGTCCCCTCCGGGACGATGCCGGCCGCAGGGTAGGACACGAGGACGGGGAAGAACGACAGAGGCTTCTCCAGCTCGATGACGAACTCGGTGGGGGAGACGATGTGGAAGCCCTCGAGATCCGAGGCCTTGCCGTCAATGAGGTCCTGGGCACCGCGGACCGGGGAGAGGAGGAAGCGGCCGACGCCCGTCCCCTTCTGGAGAAGGCGCTCGAAGGAGTAACGGACATCGCGGGCGGAAAGAGCGCGGCCGTCCTGGAAACGCAGGCCCCGCCGCAGGCGGAAGCGAAAGCTCGCGCCGCCGTCCTCGGGAATCACCTCGGAGGCGAGCCACGGAACGACGCGGCCGCCCTCGACATCCCGCGTCAGCGTCTCGAAGACGAGGGGCATCGTCTCGGCCTGTTCCTGGATTGCCATCGACGCGGGGTCGAAGTCGTGCAGGACGCCGCCGACCGGCACATGGATGACGCCCCCGCCCCACTCGTGCGCGAGGTGAGCCGCCGCCTCCTCCGACTTTCCGATCTCCGGATAGTTGACGAAAGGGGGGCTGCTGCGGAGCGCGACGCCGCGCACGCCCGGACCCGCGATCCGGTAGTCGACCTCGTGAAAGAGCGGGATGAAGACGGGAGCGTCGAGGAGAAGACCCTCGAACTTCCGGTAGAGGCCTTCGCGGACCGCGGGGCGGCCCTCGATGCGCGCCTCCTCGGCGAGGCGGTCCGCCTCTTGCGACGAGAAGAAGGCCTGGAAATACCCGACCCCCGAGCGGAAGAGGTTGAACGTGAAGTCGTCGGGGTCCTCGTAGTCGGCCATCCACCGGGAGATCAGCAGATCGACGCTCGCCGCGGTCTGCGCCTCGAGGTAGGACTTCATGTCGGTCGTCGTGATCCGGACCTCGACGCCGAGCTCCTCCCAGATGGCGAACAGAGCCGCCGTGAGCGCCTTGTGTCGATCCTTGAGGATGGGATGGACGGCCGCCGTCAGGGTGACGGGCGGCATCAAGCCGGCGCCCTCGAGAAGCGCGAGCGCCTCGTCCCGCGACATGAGCGGCCGGCGCCGGCCCGCGTCGTGCCCGAGGATTCCGGGCGGCAGGATTCCGGTGGCGGGAACGGCGAACCTCCCGAGCGCGGCCCACACGAAGTCCTGGCTGCGCGTGACCCCGGCGAGGGCGCGCCGGAGCGCGACGTTCCCGCCGAGGGCGCTCTTCGAGTTGAAAAGGGCAAAGTACGTGCCCTTCTTCGGCGTCTCGACGAGACCCGCGCGGAGGCGCGGCTCTCGGAGAATAGCGTCGAGGTCCTGCGGGGAGAGATCGCGCGCGAGCTCGATCTCTCCGGCACGCAGTCCCGTCACGATCGCCGACGCGCTCATCCCGGTCCGGAACTCGATCGCCTCGAGGCGCGAAGGCTCCTTCCAGTGGTGGGGGTTGCGCTCGAGGACGAGGCGGTCGGCCGTCCGGCGCGCGACGACGAACGGGCCCGTGCCGATCGCCGTCTCGCCTTCTCCTTCGCCGGGCACGATCTTGACGACCGCCGTCAGGACGTCCGACAGGAGAGCTGGGAAGATCGGGAGAGGCTCGACGAACTCGAACTCCAGCCGGTCCTCCGAGACCGCCCGGATCCCCGACACGCCGGCGGCCTCGCCCTTCCGGTGCTCGGCTGCGCCGCGGACCGCCGCGAGCGCCGCGGGCATTCCCTCGATCCGTATGCGGACCGCCCTCTCGAGGGAGGCCTTCGCGGCCGCGGCCGTCAGGGGCGAGCCGTCCGAAAAGCGGACCCCGTGCCGGAGGCGCAGGACGGCCGAGCGTCCCTGGTCGGTCAGGGACCACTCCTCGCATAGGGCCGGCACGATCCGGCCGTCGGCGTCGGTCGTGAGGAGCGTCTCGAAGACGGTGGCGAGGATCTCCGTCTCCTCGACGATGTGGCGCATCGCGGGCTCGGTCGCTGCGATCGGGTTCGTCAGAGCGACGACCAGCCGGCCGCCGGAGGCGATCACTTCCGTTACCCGCTTCGCGTCGCCGCCGAGCCGTTCGAGTTGTGCGCCGTAGGCGGCGGCGCGCGCGTAGTCGCCGCGCAGATTCGCGACGGTAGCGGCGAGAGAGAGCAGCTTCGGCAGGTGAACGGTGTCCTGCGCGGCAACCGCCGCCTGGATGCCGCGCTCCACGAGCCGCCGCGCCTCGTCCACCTTCCGGCCGTTCCACGCCGTGTCGGCGGCGAACAGGATCGCCTCGACGGCGCGCGCCGGCTGTTTTTCGCGCTCGAAGATCTTTCCGGCCGCCTCGGCCTCGCGCAGCGCGGCGTCGGCGTGTCCCGTCATGCGCGAGGCCTGCGCGAGAAGGAAACGCGCTTCGCCCTCCAGCACCTTTTCGCCTTCCCATTCCTCGTCCCCGAGGTAATCGAGCGCTGTCTTCGCGACACGCGCCGCCTCCTCGGGGCTGAAGGCGTCGAGGGACTTCTTCGCAAGCTTCAGGCTGTAGTCAACGGCTTTCCCGGGCACGTCGCCCTCCGAGAAGTGGTGGACGAGCTCGGGGTACACGCGGTCGAGCCGGCCCTGGTGCCTTTTCTCGAGGAGGTCCGCGTACGCGCGGTGAAGCGTGCGGCGCTTCCGCCGCGAGAGGGCGCCGTAGAGGACGTCGCGCACGATGCCGCTCGCGAACGCGAGCCTGTCGCCGCGCGACTCGCGCTCCTCCTCGAGAAGGCCCTCCTTCACGAGCCGGTCGATCGCATCGTCGAGGCCCTTCGCGTCCTCCGCGACGGACTCGAGATCCTTGAATTCGAAGCTCTTCCCGAGGACCGACGCGATCGAGAGCACGTCGCGCACGTCCTCCGGTAGCCGCTCGATCCGCGCCTCGACGGCCTGCTGGATCGTCTCGGGCAGGGCATCGGAGGAAATGCCCGTCGCCCCCGAGAGGTTCAACGCGCCGGAGTCGTCCCGTGCGATCCCGCCCGAGTCGAGAAGCGACCGGACGAGCTCCTTCGTGAAGAGGGGGTTCCCTTCGGTGGCCGCGAGGAGCCGCCCGGCGAGGTCGTCCGAGAGCTTGCCGCCGCCGGCCGAAAGCTCCACGAGGGCCCGGTGCTCGGACGGCGTCAGCGGGCCGAGCGTCAGCGCCGCGAAACGGGGATCCCCGCGGAACGACTCGAGCATCTTGACGAGGGGATGCCGCTTGTCGACCTCCGTCTGCCTGTAGGTCCCGACGATGAGCGTCGGCGTCGGGCCGAGACGCCGCGCGACGTACTGGAGCGCCTCGATCGAGAGCTGAGCCCCGTGCAGCTC
>JAMQPJ010000427.1 GCA_023717585.1 Thermoanaerobaculia bacterium | reverse complement strand
CGTCGCGCCTCAGGAGGAGAACCGTCAGGCCGAAGAAAACGCCCGAGAGAACCGCGACGAGATTCCCCGCGAGCGCCCCCGGGTCGAGGCGTCCCACGAAAAAGAGCGACATCCCGACGAGCGCGACACCGACCGCCGCCGCGTCGGCTCTGCGAAACCGCTCCTTGAGGAGAAACGGCGCGAGGGCGAGAACGTAGAGCGGCCCGGTGTACTGCAGGAAGATCGCGTTCGCGGCCGTCGTCATCTTCGTCGCGGACACGAACGTCAGGATCATGAGCGCGTACACGACGACCGTGGAGGGCGCCGCGTGCCGCCAGCGCGCGCGCGAGGGGCGGAACACGACGAGCAGGAAGATCGCCGCCACGAGCGACCGCCAGAAGACGACGCCGAACGCCGACAGCGGAACGAGCTTGATCGCGAGCCCGCCCGAGGACCACAGGAGCGCGGCGGCCGCGACGAGGAGCCGCCCCCGTCCGGGGGAAGGCGGCGCCGGGGACACCTTCACGCGGTCTTGTGCCTGATCGCCGCGATGGAGACGTCGTCGTCGCAGATTGTCCGGCCGAGGAACCGGTCGAGCTCCTGCGCGAGCGTGGAAACCACTTCGTGCGGCGCGGCACCCGCCTTCCGGAAGAGGACGTGCTCGATGCGCGCGTCGCCGAACTCCTCTCCGTTCGCCCCGCGGGCCTCGGGAAGGCCGTCGGAATGGAAGAGCAGCGTCTCGCCCGGCGCCAGGACCGTGGACTCCTGCACGTACGCGGCGTTCTTCCTGATCCCGAGGGGATACGAGCCCGAACCGAGGCGCTTCACGACCCGCCCTTCGGCGTCCACCTTGAGGACGGGCGGATGACCCGCGACGTAGGCCGTCACGACGCCCCCGGGCTCGAGCAGGGCGTAGACGCCCGCGAAGAACGATCGGGAGTTCCCCGTCTCGCAGAGCACGCGGTTGAGGGCCCCGATCATCGAGCCCGGCGACGGGTCGACGGGAAGCTGCGTGCGAAATACCGCGTGCGTGACCGCCATGACGAGCCCCGCGGCCATCCCGTGTCCGGACGCGTCGCCGAACAGGACCGCGAGACGCCCGCCTGCGAGCGGCTCGAACGCATAGAGGTCGCCTCCCACGGTGTTCGCGATCCGGTTGAAGCCGCCGAGCTCGAAGTCGCCGATCTCGGGCAAGACGCGCGGGATGAGCTGGGCCTGGAGCTCGCGCGCCATGACGAGCTCGTCCTTGAAGTGGAGCTTGTCGACGAGCTCCATCGCGAGGAGGAACGCGAGCGCGAGAACCGACACGAAAAGGGCGAAGAAGGCCCACGAGGCCTGACCGGACCAGGAATCGCCGCCGACGCTCTCGACGAACGCGAGCACCGTGAGCAGAAGGACGAGCGCGAACACCAGCCGCCGCGGAGGCGCGAGCCTCTTCGCGAGCCCGAAGACGATCGCGTTCGTCTTGCGGACGCCCCTCTTCCAGCGACGGGGCTCGGCCGCGATCTCGGACTCGTGGTCGGCGAGGAACACGCGCGTCGCCCGCAGCCAGTCCACGTCCCACATGCCGCGCACCTCGTCGGCATCGAAGGAGTGAACCGTCTCCTTCGCCAGGCTCTTCCAGTCAGTCGTCATGAGCCTTCTCTTACGAAATCCCGGGGCTGGGGGTTCTCGGGGGTTCTCAGGGCTTCTCGGGAACGCCGAGCCGGGCCGCCGCGCTCTTCGAGACCGAGCGCCTCATCCAGGACATCCGCCCGAACAGGAGTCCCGGAACGCCGAGCGCCTGGGCGGCCCAGCGCGGGAAGTCGAAGCTGTCCTTCTGGCGCACGATGAGCCCGTCTTTCATCTCGATCTCGGACACGATCACGTTCACGACGGGCCGTTTGCCTCCGAAGAGGTAGCGGGCCGTCCACTCGACGACGCCTGTCCCGGGTCCGGCCTTCGCGACGGTGAACTGCACGGCGAAGTCCTTCGCCGAGCGCGTGAGGCCGATCCACATCTTCCCGATGTCGGACCCGGTCAGCCGGAAGACGGGATCCTCGAACGTCGCGTCCGGCGCGTACATCGCGGCCATGGTGTCGCCGTCGCGTCGCGCGAAGGCCTCGTAGAAACGCGTCAGGGCGGCCTGGGTCTCGGCGTTCGTCATCGTTCCCCCGGGGAGTCTATCCGGATCGCGAGGATCTCCTCGAGGGTCGCGCGATCCTCACGCGAGCCCGTAGAATCCCCGCCGCCATGCAGTCGTTCGATCTCTTCGTCCTGGGCACGGGTCCGGCCGGGCAACGCGCCGCCGTCCAGGCGGCCAAGCTCGGCCGAAAGGTCGGGATCTGCGAGAAGCGCGAGGTCGTGGGAGGAGTGTGCATCAACACGGGCACGATCCCCTCGAAGACGTTCCGGGAAGCCGTGCTCTACCTCTCGGGCTTCGCCCAGCGCGGGATGTACGGAACGTCCTACTCCGTGAAAGAGAACATCACGGCCCAGGACCTCCTCTTCCGCTGCCAGTCCGTGATCAAGCGCGAAATCGACGTCATTCGCGCGCAGATGAAACGCAACGGCGTGACCCTGCTCGGCGGCGTCGCGAAATTCACCGGGCCGCACGCCCTCTCCGTGACGGGCCTGACCGGGGCGACGGACGTCGAGGCGGAGAAGATCGTCATCGCCACCGGCACGCGGCCCGCGACGCCGCCCGGCATCGCGGTGGACGAGGAGACGATCCTCGATTCCGACGGCATCCTCAGCCTGAAGACTCTTCCCCGCACGATGATCGTGGTCGGAGGCGGGGTCATCGGCGTCGAGTACGCGTCGATGTTCGCGGCGCTCGGCGTCGCGGTGACGCTCATCGACAAGCGGCCGCGCCTCCTGGAATTCGTGGACGGCGAGATCTCCGAGGCGCTGTCTTACGCCATGCGCAACATGAACTGCACGCTCCGGCTCGGCGAAGACGTCGCGGACGTCCGACTCGAGGGCCCGCGCCGCGCGGTCGCTCTGCTCAAGAGCGGGAAGAAGATCACCGCGGACCTGCTTCTCTACTCGATCGGCCGCGTCGGCGCCACGGCGGACCTCGACCTTCCGGCCGCGGGCCTCGAAGCCGACGGCCGCGGGCGAATGAAGGTCAACAAGAACTACCAGACGGCGCAGGAGCACATCTACGCCGTCGGCGACGTCATCGGGTTCCCCGCGCTCGCTTCCACCTCGATGGAGCAGGGGCGCCTCGCCTCCTGCCACGCCTTCGGCGTCGCGTGCACGTCGATGCCCCACCTCTACCCGATCGGCATCTACTCCGTGCCCGAGCTCTCGATGGTGGGCAGGACCGAAGAGGAGCTCACGAAAGAAGGCGTGCCGTACGAGGTCGGGGTGGCCCACTATCGCGAGATCGCGCGCGGCGCGATCCTCGGCGACGACACCGGCATCCTGAAACTCATCGTGCACCGCGGATCGCGGAAGCTTCTCGGCGTCCACATCCTCGGCACGGCCGCGACCGAGCTCGTCCACATCGGCCAGGCCTTCCTGACGTTCGGGGGCACGCTCGACGCGCTCGTCGAGACGGTCTTCAACTACCCGACGTTCGCCGAGTGTTACAAGGTCGCCGCGCTGGACGCCTACAACAAGCTCCGGGCCGACGGGGACTAGTCGAGCGCGGACCCGAAGCTCCGGACGATCTCGCCCGCCGCCTCGACGGACGTGATCGTCGCGACGCTCTTCCCCGCCTGCCAGCAGTCCGCCGACGTCGCGCCCTTCATCGACGCGTCCTTCAACCGGAAAGCCGAGCGCAGCGAGTACCACCCGCGGATCCAGTGCTTCGTCCTGCGGCCCGTCAACATCCATCGGCCGATCGGGCCGGCCTTCGTCCCCATCCTCTCGATGAACGGCGTCCTGATGACGGCCAGAGGGACGCCCGTGACGCGCTCGGTCGGGACGATGTCGTCCTCCTCCGCGCCGAGGATCGCGTTCTTGTAGTCCGCGTGGGCCGTGCACTCCGTCGACGCGATGAAGCGCGTCCCGCACTGGACGCCCGAGTACCCGAGGTCGAGCATCGACCGGAACTCCGCAGGGCTGCCGACGCCGCCCGCGCAAACGAGCGGGAGCTTCAGGTCCTGGAGCTCGGCCCACAGCTCCTCGGGGCTCTTCTTTCCGAGATGCCCGCCCGCGCGACGGTTCACGCAGATGAGGCCGTGGGCGCCCTCGGCCGCCGCCTTCTCGGCCCACCGGCGGTCGATCACGTCGTGGTACACGACGCCGCCCGCGGGCCTGACGCGGTCCACGACCCAGCGCGGGTTTCCAAGCGCCGTCACGAAGAACCGAACGCCCTCCTCGAGAGCGACGTCCAGGTACTGCGACATGCGTTTGGCGTAGACCGAGCCCATCGACTTCTCCGTCAGCACGTTCAGGCCGACCGGTTTCTTCGTGAGGGAGCGGATCTCCCGCAATCCCGCGCGGAGCTCGCGCTTGTGGACGAAGACGAGGGAGAGCGGCTGGACGATGCCGATTCCGCCCGCCTCGGAGACCGCCGCGACGAGCTCGGGGTTCGAGCAGGGGTACATCGCGCCGCAGATGAGCGGCACCTCGATGCCCGCGGCTTCGGTGAAGGCGGTCTTCATCGCGCGCTCGATCTTAGGGGAAGCGTGTTTCCCCCGGAGGACGCCGGGAGTGGCATGCTTCGTGAGAGAGCTCTCGCATGCGCCGCCCGTTCCTTCGCTCCACCGCACGCCTCGTCCTCGTCGTCCTCGCGCCGCTCGCGCTGGACGGCTGCGTCTCGATCGGCGTCTCCCGCGCGGACCGCCCCGCGCCCTCGGACCCCTCCACTCCGCCGAGCGGCGCCGTGACGGTCGCCATCTACGAGAAGCCCGCCGACCGCGAGGCCGATCGCCCCGTCGCCTTTCCCGTCCTCTCGGAGCTCGTGCGCGTGGACAAGGGCGAGACGCTCGTCGCGCGGTCGATGAGCGCGACGTGGACCGCGCCGGACTTGCCGCCAGGCCACTACCGGCTGCGCGTCACGAAGCGCATCGACGGGAAGGGTGACATCGTCGCACTCGGTAACCCCGGCCACAGGGCGTTCGACGTGATCGCGGGCGAGCGGGCGGTCGTCTCGGTCGTCCTGCGAAAGGTGCCGGTCGTCTGGATCGTCGTCGCGGCGATCACGGTCGTCGCGCTCGTCGTCCTCGTGATCATCGGCATCCACAAGGGAGACCTCCCCAAGCCTCCCCCGCTGCCGCCTCTCCCGCCGATCGCGTTCGCGATCGCGCCCGGCCGTGGCGGCGAAGGCAGGGTGGACGCGCCCGCGCCCGCGGCGGTCGACGTCTTCCCCGCGCCGGGCTCCGTCGTGGCCGCGCGCCGCGTCGCCGTCACGTTCCTCCTCTCGATGCAGCTCGTCTCCGGAGGCATCGAGGATGGCGCTGTCCTCGCGGTCGGCAGTGAGTCGGGCGACGTCCGCGGGACGGCGGCGTATCTCCCGAACGAGCAGCTCCTGCGCTTCACGCCGTCGCAGGATTTCGCCCTCGGCGAGGACATCACCGTCACGCTCGACCTCTCGAAGCTTCGCGGTGAGACCGGGCGCTCGGGCAGCGGGCGCTTCTCGACGACGTTCCGGGTCGCGCGGTGAGAGTTCTGTCCGTCAACGTCGGCCTGCCGCGAGACGTCACGTTCGGCAAACGGAGGATGCGCACCGCCATCCTCAAGGAGCCGGTCACCGGCGCGATCCCGCTCACGCGCCTCGGCTTCGAAGGCGACGGGCAGGCCGACCCGCGGTACCACGGCGGACCCGCGAAGGCGGTCTACCTCTACCCCTTCGAGCACTACGCGCACTGGTCGGCCATGCTGGCGCGCGCGGACCTCTCGCCCGGCGCGTTCGGAGAGAACCTCACGTCGGAGGGACTGCTCGAGACCGAGGTTCGCATCGGGGACGTCTTCACGATCGGCTCGGCCACGCTCCGCGTGACGCAGCCGCGCACGCCGTGCTCGAAGCTGGGCCTTCGCATGGGCTCGATGCGGTTCGTGAGAATCTTCGCGGCCGCGGGCCGGCCCGGGTTCTACCTCGGCGTCGTCCGGGAGGGCACCGTGGAGGCGGGGGCCGCGATCTCGCGGATTTCCACCGACCCGGGACGCCCCACGGTGGCCGAGGTCTTCGGCGGGCCCTGAAACGGGGTCATCCGCCGACCTGTAAACTTCCCCTCGCACATGGACCGCTGGGAGCGCAAAGAGATCGTCCTCCGCACGAATGCCGTCGGCCAGGCGATGACGGCACCGGTCTTCTGGTGCCATGGGCGCAACCCGCGTCCGCTCGCGTACGTCCAGGCCAACGTGCACGGAGGCGAGCTGCAGGGGAATGCCGCCATCCTCGCGCTCTTCGAACAACTCGAGAAGGAGCCGCCGCGCGGAAGCCTCGTCCTCGTGCCGCGCGTCAACCCGATCGCCGCGAACCAGCAGATCGGCGACTACGTCGCCGGGGTCTACGATCTCGCGACCGGCGTCAATTTCAACCGGGGCTACATCAACCTGACCGGTCCTTCGCGCGGAAGCTCCGCCTGCTACGTCGATGTGGATGCCTTCGCCGCCGTCCACCGCGATGCGACGCTCTCCGAGATCCGGGACGGCTTCCGCGAAGCCCTGAAGGCCGCGCTCGGCGCCGTGCGCGACGCGGCCGGCCCGTGGGGGATGGAGGCGCGTCTGGAGTTCGCTCTCGCCATCCAGGAGGTCGCGATCGAAGCCGACGTCGTGCTCGACCTCCACACCGGAGACCGCGCGCCGCGCTACCTGTACGCGCCCGAAGGGGCGACGGCGGCGACCCGCGCCTTCGGCATACCGTTCGTCCTCGAGGTGCCCCCCCGCTTCGCCGGAGCGCTCGACGAGGCGTGCTGGGTGCCGTGGAACGACCTCGCGGAGGCCTTTCGTCGCCTGAATCGCACGGACGTCCGGCGCTTCGCGGACGGATTCACCGTCGAGCTGGGCTCGATGAACGCCTTCTCGATGACGCAGGGCGTCGAAGATGCCAAGCGCATCGCTTCGGCGCTGCGCTACTACGGCGTGCTCGACGGCGAGCCCGACGATCCCGCGTACCGCATCGTGGCGTGCAGCGTGAACGACTACAAGTCGATCTACGCGCCGGTTTCGGGTCTCGTGGACGCCACGGTTTCCCCCGGCACGCCCGTGAGAAAAGGCGACCTCATCGCCCGCATGGTGGACCCGACACGCTGCACTCTTCCCCCCCGGGTGCAGGACGCGGTCGTGGAAGTTCGCTCGCCCGAAGACGGCGTCGTCCTTCTCTTCCACGCCTTCTCGTCGATCCCGAGGGGCCTCCGGCTCCTCTCGATGATGACGAACACGCGGGCGCTTTGAGCTATCTCAGGTAGCCGAGGCTGCGCAGGTTCTCGACGTACTCTTTCGGGTCGATGGGCGGCCGCGCGTCCACGCGCCTCCGCCCCCAGGACGCCACGGTCTCGCCGTCGACCGCTCCCTTCGCGAGGAGATCGCCACGCACGCGCCCCGCGATCTCCCGTGAGGCGGGAACTCCGAGAACGGAGAGGACCGTGGGGGCGAGATCCGCGGGGGCGAGCGTAGCCTCGGCGCCCGCGCGCGCCAGGGGTCCGGACAGCCGGACGATGCCGCCTCCCTCGCGCCGCCCCGCGTCGAGGACCTGAACGAGCAGATCGGGGGCTGGTTCGAGCTCGGCGCCGAGGAGGAACCCGTGGAGCTTCGCCGTCTCCTCGGTGAGGGCCGCGGCGAGCTCGACGCGGTCCGCCGCGCTGCGCTCGGGGTCGGCGAGGGCCGACGAGAGAATGTCCGGCCCCGGCAGGTAGAGAAGAGCGAGGCGCGGGCCTTCGCGTCGCCAGGCGTCCCGAAACGCCGCCAGCGCGAAATCGTCGAGTCCCTTCGCGTCCGCCACGAGGCGCTCGAGCGAGCCCGGCTCCGGCGTCACGCGGGGGGCAAGGCGCGCCGCCCGTTCCGCCGCGTCGGCCGGCCAGCCCTCCCCCGCGAGCGCTCCCCCCGAGCGGGCGGCGAAGAAGAGATGGTTCCCGAGTATCGTCCCGCCCCCCTCCTCGGAGGGGTACGTGGTCCACCAGTTCACGGTGAGGGACGGGATCCCTCCGCGGCTCGCGACCTCCCAGAGGGCCGGCACGCGCCGGGCGCTCGCCGTGACCGATTCGCGCCGCGCGAGGCGCAGAGCCGGGAGGACGCGTCGAAGGTACCACCCGACGCCCGCGAGAGGGCGCACGGGCGCGCCGACGCCCGCGATGCGCACGAGATCCAAGGAGCCGATCCCGTGACGCTTCACGCTTTCCCCGGTCGCGACCGTCGTCCAGAAGGCCGCCGGATCCCGCGCCTCCTTGACGTAGGACGCTCGCGCTCCGTCTCCCGGCAGCGCCGCGGTCCATCCGTCCACGCCGACCACGACGACGCGCCGCCCGTTCGCCGCGACGACGAGCGGGGCGTCGCCGACGGCCGGGACACGGAGGACCGCCGAGATCCCCACGAGGACGAGCG
>JAMQPJ010000377.1 GCA_023717585.1 Thermoanaerobaculia bacterium | reverse complement strand
GGGCCTCGACGACTATCGTGTCGTCGTCGAGTCGCTCGCCGAGGAGTTCGACCCGATGGACGTGGCCGCGGCCGCCGTGAAGCTGGCCGACCCGGCGGCTGAGGGCTCGGGCTCGGTCGGAGACGAGCACGAGATTCCGGCGATCGCCGCGGCGCCGCCGCCTCGGGCGAAGGCCGGTCCGAAGTACCGGTCCGGCGGGCGCGAGCCCGGCAACTCCGCGCGGATCTTCATCGGCGCCGGGCGCGCCGCGGGCGTCCGCCCGGGAGACCTCGTGGGCGCCATCTGCAACGAGGCCAGGGTCAGCCCGAAGGACGTCGGCTCGATCCAGATCGCCGAGCGCTTCTCGCTCGTCGAGATCTCCGAGGCCCTCGCCGAGCCGGTCATGAAGGCGCTGCGGGGCACGATGATTCGCGGGCAGAAAGTGGTCGTGAAGCGCGACCGCGTGGGGAGTTGAGGCCGCATGAAGGCAAGATTCCTTTTTTTCGCGCTTCTTGCCGCTCTCACGCTGGCCGCGGGCGCCGCGCCCGCGCCCGTGACCAAAGGCCTGACGTTCGCGCTCTCGTTCGACGGAAGCGGCCGCGCCGTGAACCTGGGCCCGTACAGGCTCAAAGTGCCGGGCACGAGAGGCTTCGTGAAAGTCTCGTTCGATTCGGCCGCGCTGACCGGAGGCATGCTCGACGCGCCGATCCGAGTCAAGAACGACAGCGGGGCGGACCTCCTCGCCGTGCGCGTCGATCTCGCGAGTGTGACGGAGAGTGTCCGGCCTGCGGAAACGACCGGTGCCCCCGCGTTCACGCGCCCGCAGAACGTCGCGCCCCCGCCGCCTCTCGCGTGGGACCGGATCGCGAGCGGCGCCGAAACGCCGGCCGACCTGTTTCGCGGCGGCCCGCTGACCTTTTCATCGGAGACCGAGGTCGTCGTCGTCCTCGGCGTCGTGTCCGGTCTGGCCGCGGAAGCGGCCGATCCCAAGAGAGACGTCCTGACGCCTGCGACGAAAACGTCGGCGTGTCCCGGGCAGCCGCGAGGGTGCCGCATCGACGCCGACCGGAACGTCTGGCGTCTCGAGCCCGCGGCCGAGGGGAGGCCCGGAGGGCTCTCGGAGCGCGGTCCTGACGGCGGCGTCGTCCGCTCCTTGCGCTTCGAGGGGGGCGCGAAACCCGTCGACCTCGCGCTCGCGCCGGACGGGCGGCTCCTCGTCTTCCTCGACGACGGGTCTAGGGACGGCGCGGTGCGAGCGTTTCGCCCGTTTTGAGACCCGGCTTCCCCAGCAGGTTGAAGTCCGAGCGGTAGAACGCGCGGCCCTGCCCGTCGTGGCGGGTGGGGACGACGAAGAGATCGAAGCGGCCCATCTGTTCCTGCTCGACGGCATAGATGCCCTGGGTCAGCTTCTCGCCGCCGGGCGCCACAAACGTGAGCGAGAACTGGTGCGTGCCGTCTTTCGTCGGCTTCTCGTCGTACGAATCGAGGACGACGTCGATCGTGCCCCGGCTGTCGCCGGTTGCCACCTGGAACGTCCGGCCCACGAACCCCGCGAAGCTGCGCGCGACGGGAGAGGGCCCGGGCCCCGACGCGATCTCGAGAGCCGAAATGGGGCGCGCGACCGCGACCGCGAGGCCGGTCGCGAGGGTGGAAAAGAACTGCTTGCGGGTCGTTTTCATCGGAGACCTCCGGGGACCGTTTGTGCCACGATGCGGCGCATGCTCGAGAGTCTGAAGTTCGAAGATTTCTTCGAAAGGGTCGGAGAGGGGTTTCGCGTGGGGGAGGCCGGCGTCCCCGGACTGACGCTCATCGAAGCCACCGACCTCTCGCGGCCGGAGTCTCCGGGTCCCCGGCGCAGCCCCTTTTCGCTGGTCTTCCGCGGCCCGATGAAGCCCGTGCTTCCCCAGCGCACGTACGCGCTCGAGCACGCTTCGCTCGGCCGCCTCGAGATCTTCATCGTCCCGATCGGGCCAGACGCGAGCGGAATGCGGTACGAGGCCGTCTTCAACTGACTCGGACCCCGGCGGCTTGGGCGATTTCGGGCCGCCGCTCCATCAGCACGTGGACTCCATGGTCCTCGATGGGCACGAAGCCCAGGCGCTCGTAGAGACGTCGCGCGGGGTTGGAGATCTCGACATGGATCGTCAGGGGCACCGCGCGTCCCTCTGCTTCGGCGATGAGCTCGGCCAGAAGCCGCGTCCCGATTCCCGCCCCCCGGAAGGAAGGCAGGAGCGCGATGTCCATGAGGCGGATCTCTTTCGGCGTCCGGTGGACGTAGAGCCTTCCCGCGGGCACGCGGTCCACCTCGATGACCTCGTACGTCGCGCCGTCGTAGTGCTCTTTGTAGTGCGCGTCCTGCGCGTCGAACTGCATCTTTACGAACGTGGCCTTCTGCTCGTCCGTCCACGGCACCGGCGCCAGTTCCTCCGCGCGCGTCGACGCGTACACGGAGACCAGGAGCTCGCGGTCCTCGGGGCGGGCGGGGCGGAGCGTCGTCATGCGTCGGTCCGACTTCAGGTCCGCGGCGGAAACACGCCCTGGAGCGCGATGTTGAAGTAGAACGTGAGGTAGGGCTGCAGGTTGTTGTGCGGCTGGTCGCCGCCGGCGGGGGTGAGCGCCTGATCGGCCATCGAGACGACCGGTCCCGGGCTGGCATATAGCAATCCCCCGGTGGACCGGGCCAGCGCCTCGGTCGGACTCGGGATTCGATCCTCGCCGACGTCGTTGATCACCCGCAGCGCGTGGCTGTGCGACGGAATCTCGCTTTCCAGAAGCGTCACGGTCTCCGAGCCCCCTGTCTCGCCCAGGTCGTGAAGGGAAAAACCCGGGCCCTGGCCCGGGTGCATCGGCGCGCGTCCCTGGAGGTCCGGAAGCGCGAAGGTGCTCTGGCCGTTCCCGCCGTAGGTAGTTCCCAGAAGCGAGAAGAGCGCCGTGTTCTGCGAGATCGGAAGGATCTGGCCGTCGCACCAGGCCCAGCCCCTGGGCGCGAAGTTGAACGGAAAGATGCGAATTTCTGCGACGAAAGGATCGGCCATGTTCTCTCCTCAGGTCGGACTCGGGAAGATTCCGAAGAGCGAAATGATGAAGTCCACACAGAGGTACGGCTGGAAATTCGTGTGTGGCTGGCTGCCGCCGACGGAGGTGACGGCCTGGGGAGCCAGGCTGAGGTTCGGCGCCGCGGCAAAGAAGGGCGTCGCCGTCGACGGCGTCCCGAGGACCCCGCCTCCCGGGTTCAGCGTGCTCGCGGCGTCGCTCGAGGCGAGCAGCGGATGGCTGTGCGCCGGAATCTGGTTCACGGTGAGTG
>JAMQPJ010000287.1 GCA_023717585.1 Thermoanaerobaculia bacterium | reverse complement strand
GAGGGCGTCAAGATCGAGAAGGAAAACCAGACGCTCGCCACGATCACGCTCCAGAACTACTTCCGCATGTACGACAAGCTATCGGGCATGACGGGCACGGCCGACACGGAAGCGGCCGAGTTCGACAAGATCTACAAGCTCGACGTCGTCGTGATCCCGACGAACCGCGACATGATCCGCATCGACGAGCACGACCTCGTCTACCGGACCGAGCGCGAGAAGTTCGAGGCCGTCGTCGAGGAGATCGGGGAGAAGAGCGAGAAGGGCCAGCCGGTCCTCGTGGGCACGATCTCGATCGAGAAATCCGAGCTTCTCTCGACGATGCTCAAGAAGAAGAAGGTGCCTCACGTCGTCCTGAACGCGAAGTACCACGAGCAGGAAGCCACGATCGTCGCGCAGGCCGGCCAGGTGTCCGCCGTGACGATCGCGACGAACATGGCGGGCCGCGGCACGGACATCCTCCTCGGGGGCAACCCGGAGTACCTCGCGAAGCAGAAGGCGAAGGACAAGACCCCCGAAGAGATCGAGCGGATCGCGGCCGAGTTCCAGAAGGACACCGCCGAGGCGCACGAGCAGGTCGTCGAGCTCGGCGGCCTCCACATCATCGGCACTGAACGGCACGAGTCCCGCCGGATCGACAACCAGCTTCGCGGCCGCGCCGGGCGCCAGGGCGACCCCGGCTCCTCGCGCTTCTACCTCTCGCTCGAGGACGACCTCATGCGCATCTTCGGTTCCGACCGGCTGTCGGGCCTCATGAAGCGCCTCGGCATGGAGGAGGGGGTCCCGATCGAGCACCGCTGGGTGACGAACTCGATCGAACGGGCGCAGACGCAGGTCGAGGGCCGGAACTTCGACACACGCAAGCACCTCCTCGAGTACGACGACGTCATGAACAAGCAGCGCGCGGAGATCTACCGGCTCCGAAAGGAGATCCTCACCGGAAAGCTCTCGCGCGACTACGTCGTCGCCCTGGCGGAGGACGTCTCGGAAGACTACGTCGACCGCCACTGCCCGGCCGGCAAGGACTCTTCCGAGTGGAACTGGACCGCGCTCGAGAACCTCGTGTTCGAGACCTACGGCTTCCGCCCGCCCGAAAGAGGCATCACGGCGGACAACACGAACACGGAGATCAAGGAGAGGCTGCGGGCGGCCGTGCGGGAAGCCTACGAAGCGAAGGAAAAGGCCGTCGGCGCGCAGACGCTGCGCGACTTCGAGAAGTTCTTCATGCTTCAGACGGTCGACACGCTCTGGAAGGATCACCTGCTCGCCCTCGACCACCTGAAGGAAGGCATCGGCCTCCGCGGTTACGGCCAGCGCGATCCACTCGTCGAGTACAAGAGGGAGTCCTTTCAGCTCTTCGAGGCGATGAAGGAGGGCGTCGAGGAGCAGATGCTCCAGTACCTCTTCCGTTTCGAGGTCGCCGAGGCGCCTCCCGAGATGCCGCCGCCGCCGCGCTGGTCCGTGCCTTCGAGCAGCTGGCGGCGCATCGTGTAGATGGTCTCGCGCTGCTTGTTCATGACGTCGTCGTACTCGACGGTTCGCTTGCGGATGTCGAAGTTGTGCCCCTCGACCGATTTCTGCGCGCCCTCGAC
>JAMQPJ010000503.1 GCA_023717585.1 Thermoanaerobaculia bacterium | reverse complement strand
ATCGCGAGGTAGAGGAAGCCGCCCCGGATGAGCTCCGGCAGGTGGCGGTAGAAGAAGGTCATGAGCAGCGTCGCGATGTGGTTGCCGTCGGAGTCGGCGTCCATGAGCAGGCAGATGCGGTGATAGCGGAGCTTCGAGATGTCGAAGTCTTGGCTGACGCCGCAGCCGAGCGCCGAGACGATGTCCGAGAGCTCGCGGTTGCCCGTGACCTTTTCGGCGTTCGCCTGCTCCGCGTTCAACACCTTCCCGCGGAGAGGAAGAATCGCCTGGGTATGGCGGTCGCGGCCCTGCTTCGCCGAGCCGCCCGCCGAGTCGCCCTCGACGATGAAAAGCTCGGACTTCTCAGGGTCGGTGGAGGAACAGTCCGCGAGCTTTCCCGGAAGGTTCAGCCGGTGCGAGACCGCCGTCTTGCGCGTGACCTCTCGGGCCGCCGCGCGGCTCGCCTCGCGGGCGCGCGACGCGAGGACGATGCGCCCGACGATCTGCTCGGCGAGCGTGGGGTTCTCGTTGAGCCACTTCTCGAGCGCCGGGCGCACCGCGCCGTCGACCTGGGCCGCGACCTCGGGGTTGTTGAGGCGGTCCTTCGTCTGGCCCTGGAACTGCGGCTCGAGCACGTAGGCGGAGAGGAGGACGACGAGACCCTCGCGGATGTCCTCGGCCGTGACCGCGACGCCCTTCGGGAGGAGCTCGTGCGTCTCGATGTAGTTGCGCACGGCCTTCGTCACGCCCGAGCGGAGCCCGTTCTCGTGCGTGCCGCCGGAGGGCGTCGAGATGCCGTTCACGTACGAGCGCACGTGCTCCTCGGTGGATTCGGTCCAGACGAGGGCGAGCTCGAGGCGGGGCTCACCCTCGCGCGCGAGGTTGAAGGCGCCACCTGTCACGGCTTTCTCGCGCTGCGCCACGACGCGCGTGAGCCAGTCCGCGAGGCCGCCCTCGTGCGTGAACTCGTCGCGCCGGGCCGGCTTTTCGCTCTCGTCGAGGAACACGACCCGAAGGCCGCGATGGAGATACGTCTTGGCCTCGAGCCGCTCGCGGATCTCCTGCGCGTCGAAGGCGAGCTTCCCGAAGATCTCGACGTCGGGGCGAAAGCGGATCGTCGTGCCCGAGCCGCGCACCCTCTCGCCGCCCGATGTTTTCTGGACCCTGGAGGTCGCCTTCCCCCGCGCATACGTCTGCGTCCACTCGTGCCCGTCCCGCCGCACGACCGCCGTCATCTCGGACGAGAGCGCGCAGACGACGGACGAGCCCACGCCGTGGAGGCCGCCCGCGTGGATGTAGCTGCCCTGGTCGAATTTTCCGCCGGCGTGAAGAGTCGTCAGGATCAGCTCGAGCGCGCTCTTCTTGTACTTCGGATGCACGTCCACGGGGATGCCGCGCCCGTTGTCCACGACTTCGATCTCCCTGCCGTCCGAGAAGAGCGTGACCTCGAGACGGGTCGCGTAGCCGTTGATGACCTCGTCGACCGCGTTGTCGACGATTTCGTTGACGAGATGGTGGAGGCCGCGCGCGTCGACGCCTCCGATGTACATGCCGGGGCGCTTGCGGACGGGCTCGAGTCCCTCGAGGACGGTGATGTCGCGGGCGGTGTAGGTCGTGGACGCCATTCGCCCGTGAAGGTAGCACGACGCTCCGGAAGGCCGTAACGCCCCGGCGCGCCGGAGACGGTATCGTCCGGGGCGACCGATTCGGATGTCGAACTTCTTCTCGCGCCTCTACGATCTCGCGGCGCTCGTTCTCGACCGGACGGGCGCCGCGCGCGCGTTCGCGTCGTCACCTCTCTTTCCCGTGGCCATGGCCCTCGACGGGCGACTCGCCTGGACGCTGGCCCTCGCAGGCTCGGCCATTCTCTTCCTCTACGCGGCCCTCGCGGCCGGCTCGGACCGCGCCGTGCGCGCGTTCCGCGTCGTGACCCTGCTTCTCGGCTGCGCGCTTCCGATGCTCGCCGCGCGCCTCGTGCCGGCGGGTTCCGCGCGGCCCTTCGGGGGCGCT
>JAMQPJ010000261.1 GCA_023717585.1 Thermoanaerobaculia bacterium | reverse complement strand
AAGCGCCTCCTCATCGAGCGCGCCGACCAGGCCCTTTACCAGGCGAAACGAAGCGGCAAGAACTGCCTCGTGACGGCGTCCGCGATCGCCGATCTCAAGACGCTCTAGGCATGCCCGGACCGCTGGCTCCGACGCTCGTCGCGAACCTGTTCCTCCCCCTTCAGGAGGAGCTCCTCGGCGTCCTCCGCGGCCTCCCGGCCGGCGCCTGGGATCTCCCGACGAAGAGCCGCCGCTGGCGCGTCCGCGAGATCGCCGCGCACATTCTCGACGGCCAGCTCCGCCGGATCTCGTCGCAGCGCGACGGGCATGCGCCGCCTCCGCCCGCTGCCCCGATTCGGGGACACGACGACCTCGTGCGCTTCCTGAACGACCTGAACGCGGGCTTCGTCGAGACGAGCCGCCGGCTCAGTCCTCGCGTCCTGATCGAGCTTCTCGAATGGGCGGGCCCGCGCCTGGAGGAGACGGCCCGTGCGACCGACCCCTACGGCGCCGCGATCTTCCCGGTCGCGTGGGCCGGCGAGGCGCGGTCCGCCGCGTGGTTCGACCTCGCGCGCGATCTCACGGAGCACTGGCACCACCAGCAGCAGATCCGTCTCGCCGCCGGAATTCCGCTTCTTGGGGACGCGCGTTACGCGGTGCCGGTGATGGATACGTTCGCCCGGGCCCTCCCGTTCGCGTACCGCGACGTCTCCGAGTCCGACGGCGCGTCCGTCGAGATCGCGATCGCGCCGCAGGTCGATCGCGTCTACCTGCTTCGGCGAGAGGGTCGCCGCTGGCTGCTCGAAGAGGGTCCCGCGGCAGCCGCGGCAGGCGCCCAGGCCCCGAAGGCCCGCATCTCGCTGGACCTCGAGAGCGCCTGGCTCATCTTCACGGGCGGGGTCCCGCGGGACGAAGCGAGGCGCCGCGCCACGGCGAGCGGCATCCCGGCTCTCTGCGACCCGTTCTTCGGCGTCGTCGCGATCATGAAGTGACGGAGAAAGGCCGCAGGCCCTTCGGCCTCGTGATGGCCGGACACCCGGCAATTGCGAAACGCAACGGCCAGGCCGCGGCCTCTCCCGCGTAGTCGACCCCGACGCGCGGCCCGACCAGCACGTCGAATCGCGTGCGGAGACCGCGGGACAGGATCAGTTCCGGACCGGAAAGAGAGGCTCCGGACAGAGCCGTCGTCACACCGAGGTACGAGCAGAGCTTTGCGGGACCGGAGGCGAGGAAGAGAGAAGAAGATTCTGCTATGCGTCGGCCGCGAAGCGGCCGACGGGAGAACGAACGTATTCCTCGAACGTCCGGTGTCAAGGGTCGAAGACCGCTTCGCGGCGCGCGCAGCGCGCCCTTGACTCCGGACGTTCGAGCCGCAGATTTTTCCTCCATCGGCGGCTGCACCAGCAGCCGCCGCATATCAGAAAATCTCCCTCTTCGATCCCGCTCATCCGAGGAATCCTCGGGCACCCCCGCCCTCAGGAGCACGGCCTCCGGTGTCCCTACCTTCTGCGTCACGACGTTCATGCAGAAGTGCATCCCGTAGACGAAGTAGACGTACGCATGGCCGCCCTCCCCCCACATGGGCTCGACGCGCGCCGTGCGGCGGCCGTTCCACGTGTGGGCCGCGCGGTCGTTCACGCCGAGATATGCCTCCGTCTCGACCAGGATCACGGACCGCGTGCTCCCGTCCGGCAGCAGCCGCGTGAGCCGGCAGCCCAGCAGATCCCGCGCGACGACTTCGGTGTCGCGGCGATAGAAGGAAGCGGGGAGCGGTCGGCGGGAGGGCACGCTATTCTCCCCGGCATGATGCCCGAGGCGCGCTCCGTTCTCGTCACCGGCGGGGCCGGGTTCATCGGCTCCCACGTCGCAGACGCCTTCCTGGCCGCCGGCAAGCGGGTCGTCATCCTCGACGACCTCTCGACAGGCCTTGCGTCGCGCCTCTCCGGCCGCGCCCGTTTCGTGGAAGGCGACATCCGGGAATTCGACATCGCGGGGCTGCTCCGGGCCGAGAACGTCGACACGATCGTCCACCACGCCGCGCAGATCGACGTGCGCAAGTCGGTCGAGGATCCCGTCTTCGACGCGGAGGTCAACGTCCTCGGGACGATCCGCATCGCAAAGGCCGCGCTCGAGGTGGGAGTCACGCAGATCGTCTTCGCGTCCAGCGGCGGCGCTATTTACGGCGACCCCGAGGGCTTCGCCGCCGACGAGAGCCACGCGACGAATCCGGTGTCTCCCTACGGCGTCGCGAAGCTGGCTGGCGAGAAGTACCTCTTCGGTCTCGCGCACGGCACCCCGCTTCTCGTGACGGCCCTCCGCTACGCGAACGTCTACGGCCCGCGCCAGGACGGGCGGGGCGAGGCCGGCGTCGTCGGCATCTGGATGAAAAAGCTTCTTGCGGGCGAGGAATGCCTCATCAACGGCGACGGCACGCAGTCGCGCGACTTCGTCTTCGTGGGCGACGTCGTGCGCGCCAATCTCGCCGCCGTGTCTCGCCGGGTGGGCGGCGTCGTCAACATCGGAAACGGCGTCGAGACGAACGTGAACCGTCTCTACGAGCTCGTCGCCGCGGCGTGCGGGACGCCCCGGCCCGCGGTGCGCGGGCCGGCGAAGCCCGGCGAGCAGAAGCGAAGCGTGCTCGACGTGACGAAGAGCCGCGCCGTCCTCGGCCTGACCGGTCTCGTCGCGCTTCCGGACGGGCTCAGCCGGACCGCGGCCTGGTTCCGTGAGGAGTCGTCTCGGGCCTGAGGCGCGAATGCTCGCCCGACCGGCGCTGATGGTCGCCGGGGCGCTGCGGCGCGCGCCGGATCGCGACGGCCGTCATGTCGTCCTCCACGGGGGCCCCGTGCGACCAGGAGCGCGCCGCGTTGACGACGCGCTGCACGACCTCGCGCGCCGATTCGCGCCGCGCCTCGACGAGCAGGCGCTTCAGCCTCGGCATCCCGAACTCGCGGCCCTTCGAATCGTGGGCCTCGACGACGCCGTCCGTGAACAGGAGGGCCAGGTCGCCCGGCTCCATGTGCGCCGCCCGCCGGCTGTAGACGGCGTCGGGCGAAGGGCCGAGGACCATCCCCGTCGACGCGAGCTCGCTGAACGCGCCGGTCGCGGCATGCAGGTGAAGCGGTGACGGGTGCCCGGCGTTCACGTAGACGACGTCGCCGTTCGTCTCGAACTCGCCATAGAAGAGGGAGACGAACTTCGTCGTGAGCCGGCTCTTGTTCAGGATGCGGTTCAGCCGCTCGATCGTGCGCGCGATCTTGAAGTCGTTCCCGATCCCCATCCGGAGGCCGACGTAGATGTCGCGCACGAGAAGCGCCGCGAGGAGGCCGTGGCCGGACGCGTCCGCGATGGCCGCGCCGAAGCTGAGGTCGCCGAGCGGGATGAAATCGTAGAAGTCCCCGCCGACCGCCTCGGCCGGAACCGACAGCCCGAAAAGCTCGAAGTCGCCCACCTGCGGAATCGCGCGCGGGAGGATCGACTGCTGGATGCGCCGGGCGTCCTGCAGAAGGCCCTCGAGGCGCTCCGTGCGCACCTTCGAGTCGACGACGGTCCGGATGATGCCGAGCGCGAGGAGGAGGTCCTCTTCACGCGCCCTCGGATGGACGTCGAAGGAGAGGAGATAGCGCTCCTCGCCGAACGAGATGGCGGCGAAGCGCGAGACGCCGAGGCTCTTCTCGAGCTCCCGGTCCACGGACGGATCGTCGAGATCGGCGAGCGCCATCCCGTCCTCTTCGGCCCGCCTGATGGGGCCGTAATCGGCGGAAACGGAGATGCCGGTCGGGACGCGGCGCGAGCGGCCGAAGCCACGCTCGAGGACGTACTGGTTCTCCCGCCGCACATAGAGCCGCCCGCCCAGGATCCCGAGCTCGCTCCGGAAGTTCCGGACGATCGCCTCCCCCACCTTCACGATCGTGACGAGCACGTCCTCGTCGCCTTCGATGGCTTCGAGGGTCTTCTCGACGTTCTTCAGGAGGAGGCGATAGTCCATCGGGCGAGTGTACGCGGCCTCTGCTCGCCCTGTCGCACCGCGCGATAATCGTCCCCTTCTGGAAGGGAGGACAATCATGCTTCGGCTCGAGCATCGACGGTTTGTGCTCTTTGCCGGCATCGCGGCCGGTCTCGCGTTAGTCGGAAACAAGATGCGCGGCGAGGACCCCGTCTCGTCGGCGAATGCTCAGAGCCAGCAAGCCGCCGCGCCGCCGGTCCCGGCGGGCGCCCGCGAGGTGCCCTCGCGCATGATCCCCGTGCCCGACACCGTCAGCCCGGAGATGCAGGCGATCATCGCGCAGCCGCCTGATCTCGACTGGAACAGAAACGTGCCGAAAACACCCGACGAATGGAAGGCGGAAGTTCAAGAGGCGGCGCACGGCGTGATGGCGGGGCTGCCGAAACTCCGCGAGGCACTCGGCGTTACCGTTCAGCCCACGACCATTGGCGGGGTGAAGGCCTTCCTTGTCACCCCCAAGGTCGTCCCTTCGCGCAACCGCAACCGCGTGCTCCTGCACTTGCACGGCGGCGTCCGCGTGTATAACCCGGGAGAGGCGGGAACGCGGGAGGCGATCCTGCTGGCTGGCTTCGGCGGCTTCAAGGTGATCTCGGTCGACTACCGCATGCCGCCGGATTTCCCTTACCCCGCGGCGCTGGACGACGCGGTCGCCGTGTATCGCGATCTCCTGAAGACGAACAAGGCGAAGAACGTCGGAATCTTCGGCACCTCTGCCGGCGGCAGCCTGATACTCACGACCTTGCTGCGCGCGAAGATGGAACATCTGCCGATGCCGGGCGCGATCGCGCCCGGCACGCCCACGGCGGACCTGACCAAGACCGGCGACACCCTGTTCACGAACGAGATGGTCGACAACTCCCTCGTCACCCAGGACGGATTCATACGCGCGACCGCGCTCCTCTACGCGAACGGGCACGACCTGAAGGATCCGCTGATATCGCCGGTCTATGGCGACATGCACGGCTTCCCGCCGGCCATCCTGACGAGCGGCACGCGCGACCTCTACCTGTCCAATACCGTCCGCGTGCATCGCAAGCTGCGCGCGGCCGGTGTCGAAGCGGTGCTTCAACTGTGGGAAGGTCAGTCCCACGCCCAGTACAACCGCGACATCAAGGCACCGGAGACCAGGGAGTACAACGACGAGATCGCGCGATTCTTCGACCTTCAGCTGGGGCGGTAACGGACGCGAAAGGCGGATGAAACCCGCGGCGCGCGCTAGCCGAACTTCGCCAGTTCGGTCACGAAGCGGTCCTGGAAGGCGTGGCCGCGCACGTCCCGGGCGCCGCCGTTCAGGAGGATGCTAAAGGCATACATCTGCCCGCTCTGCGCCTGCACGTAGCCGCACAGCGTCACGACGCCGTCGACGTAGCCGGTCTTCGCCCACACCTTCCCGGCCGTCGCGTCGCCCTGCAGGCGGTGGCGGAGCGTTCCATCCTGCGACCCGGCGACCGCCATCGTCCCCTTGAAGGTCTCGAAGTGCTTCCAGCGCGTCGCGAGCGCCGTGAGGAAATCCACGTACGCGGCCGCGGACGCGCGGTTCGTATGAGCGCGGCCGGACCCGTCGGCGAGCTGGTACTGCGAGGCGTCCAGACCGAGCGAGGAAAGGAACGCCGCGACCTCGGCCCGTCCGTTCTCCCAGGTGCCACGGCCCCGCGTCTCGGCGCCGAGCGTCTTCAGGATCTGCTCGGCGAAGAAGGACTGCGAGCGCTTGTTGCACACCGCGAGCGCGGACAGGAGGGGCGTCTCGTGCGTGTGCAGGAGCACGCGGCCCGTCAATGCAAACGGCCCGGCCGGCTCCGTCTTCACGGTCGGCGGGGCGTCCACGCGGATGCCTCCTTCGCGCAGGACCTGCGCGAGGGCCGCCGCGAAATAGAGCGGCGGGTCGGGCACGGTCACGTCGCCGACCCACGTCCGGTTCCGGCCCACGCGTCCCGCCGCCACGACCGTGTGGCTGCCGGCCTCGCGGCGCACTCCGACCCACGTCTTCTTCGAGGCCGTTACCACGTTCGAGATGAGGTTCAGGAGGGGCGGCCCGAGCGGGTCGAAGCCGAGCAGCGCCTGGCTTCCGGGCCGAAGGCCCCCGGATGCGCGCACGAGCACGATGTTGTCGTTGTAGGAAAGCGCCGAAACCGGCGCCTGGTACCAGCGCTGCTCCTGCTCGCTGGGCCAGTCGGGGTGCGACTGGACGTCGTCGAAGAACGACACGTCGAGCAGCAGCCCGTCCCGCACGCTGCGCAGGCCCTTCTTCGCGAGTGAGTCCGCCCACGGCCGGAAGACCGCAAGGGGATCGTCGTCGTACCAGCGGCCGGAGACTCCCGGGTCGCCGCCCCCCATGACGACGAGATGCCCGGGCAGGACGCCGTCCGCCCCGATGTCCGCGTCGCGGTAGAGGCGGGTCCTGAACTTGTAGCCGGGCCCGAGCCGGTCGAGGGCGGCGGCGCTCGTGAAGAGCTTCGTCGTGGAGGCGAGGATGAGCGGGCGGGAAGGGTTCAGGGAGACGAGGGGCGCGGCCTCGCCGAGCCGCGTGACGACGACGCCGATTTCGGAGCGCCGGACGGGACCCTTGCGCAACAGGGAATTCAGCCGCTGCTCGAGGGTGGGGGGCGGAGCAGGCTTCCTGGCAGCCTGCGCGGCCGAGGCGCAGGTGAGGACGAAGGCGACGGCCGCGCCGCCCAAGAGCCGAAAAACCCCTGACATCGATGCATTTTAGCTGAACAACGCGTTCGGAGCTACGGGGCGACCTTACAATCGGCTGTGGCGCTCACGGTCGACCTCGAGAAGAAGACGATCGCACTTTCTCCCGGGGCGCTCCTCGGAGGCGTCGCGCGGCGGGCCGGCTTCGACCGGGGCGAAGGTTTCGAGCGCCTCTGGATCGGACAGGCGGTGCACCGCCGCGTGCTCGGCGAGCACCTCGAGAAGATCCCCGGTTATTCGGTCGAGAAGGCCATTCGCCTGACGTACGCCGTGGACGACTTCACGGCCGTGCTGGAGGGCCGCCTCGACGGCCGCTTCGAGGAGGACGGGCGCATCGTCGTGGACGAGGTCAAGTCGCTGCATTTCGCGGAGGACCTCGTGAAGCTGCCGGGATCCCCGCGCCTCGAACGCTTCCAGCTCCAGCTTCGCTGGTACCTGCAGGCGGTCGCGACCGCCGAGCGGCGCCCCGTGCACGGCCGCCTCGTCCTGGCGGACATCGAGACGGGCGCGACAAAGCTCCTCGACGTGCCTCACGAGCCCGAGAAGACGCTCGAAGACCTCGTGCGGCGCACGCGGATCCTCCTCGACGCGTTCCTCGAGGAGCAGGCTCTCGCC
>JAMQPJ010000252.1 GCA_023717585.1 Thermoanaerobaculia bacterium | reverse complement strand
GCCGGCGCGGATGCGGCACTTCTCTGGGCTCCGGACGCCCTCCATCCCTCCTTTCTCTGCATCGCCGCGTTCGGCGCCGGGACCGAGCGCGCGGCGCGGCGCTCCGTCTCGCGGGAGACGGGACTCGTTCACGATCTCGTTCGCGACCGGGTGCCGGTCCTTCTCCAGGCCGAACAGCTGACCGCGACCGAAGATCCTTTTCTGAAAGCGATCCCGACAGAGGCGGGCGCGTGCCTCTTCGTGCCGCTCCAGGCCGAGAGGATCGTGGTGGGCCTTCTCGCCCTCGCGTTCCATCGAATGCCGGACCGGGGCGTCCTCCAGAACCTCCAGGGCTTCCTCAAGCACGCCACGCCCGCCCTCGCCCGCGCCCTCCGCGCGGAGCGGAAGACGAGCGGCATGCTCTATGCCATCGAGCGCCTGACGAGCCTCTACGACCTGACGAAGGCGTTCGGCTCCACGATCGACCTCGCCGAGCTCTCCGCGATCATCGCCCGCAAAGCCGCCGACTTCATGAGCGCCGAGGTGGCGTCGCTCTGGACGCTCGACCGGCAGGCCGGCGAGCTGACGCTGGCGGCGACGGCGGTCAACGCGAACTACGACATCCCGGCATCACCGGAGGCCGTCGGAGGCTCCGTCGTCGGCGACGTCCTCGCCGGGCGGACGCCCCTCCGCCGGAACGATCTCCCCGAGGACGACCCGGTCCGGACGGAAAACCCGGACTACCCGGTCCACTCCATCCTTGCCGCGCCGCTCATCGAGGACGACGAGCCGATCGGCGTGATCGTCGTCGTCAACAAGCGCGGGCGGCATCCGGAGTTCACCGCGGCCGACGAGGATCTCCTCGTCGACATCGAGAGGCAGGCCGTCCGGGCGCTGCACAACGCCCGCCAGTACGAGGCCGAGAAGAAGGTCGCCGAGCTCGACGCCCTCCTGACCGTGAGCCGCGAGATCACGTCCACGCTCGACCTCGACAAGGTCATGAACGCGATCGTGAACTCGACCGCGGCGCTCATCCGTTACGACAGGTGCGCGATCGGGATTCAGGACCGGGGCCGCCTCAGGCTCGGAGCGGTCTCGGGAGTGCTCGAGCTGGACCGCAGCCGGCCCGACTTGAAGAGGACCACTGAGATCCTCGAGTGGGTCCACGGCGGCGGTACCGACGTCTCGGTCGTCGAGAACGAGGACGGGACCCTCGAGACCGCCCGGCCCGAGACGACCGAGAAGTTCCGCGCCTTCTTCGCCGAGAACAAGCTGAAGTCGTTCTACGGGATCCTTCTCAAGGACGAGGAGGGTCCGCTCGGTGTCCTCGGCTTCGAGAGCTCGGAGCGGCTCGTGTTCGACGAGGAGACGCGGAGCCTCCTCCAGATCCTCGTCAACCAGGCCACGGTCGCCGTGCGCAACGCTCAGCTCTACCGGCAGGTGCCCCTCGTCGGATTCCTGAAGCCCCTCCTCTCGAGGAAAAAGAAGCTGATGGAGATCCCGCGGAGCCGCCGCGTCGCGTGGGGCGTCTCCGCGCTCGTCGCCCTGATCGTCCTCTTCCTCGTCCCATGGCGGTTGAGGCTCACGGGCGCGGCGCGCGTCGTTCCGGGCCGGCGCGCCTCCGTGACGGCCGGGGTGGACGGCATCGTCGCGACTGTCGTGAAGCTGGAGGGAGACGCCGTCGTGGCGGGCGACGTCATCGCCACGCTGGAGGACGAGGCCTACCGGGCCGCACTCGCCGAGGCGCGGTCCGCGCTCCAGATCGCCTCGAGCGATCTCGCCCGCGCGCGCGACGCCGGCAACGCGGCCGCCGCGTTCGACGCCGAATCGAGAAGGAACGAGCTCGTTGCCCGGATGGCGCTCGAGGACGAGCGGCTCTCGCGGACGCGTCTCGTCGCCCCAGTGGCCGGTGTCATCGTCACGCCACGCATTCAGGAGCGCGTGGGGCAAAACCTGGCGAAGGGGGCCGAGCTCTGTGTCGTGGCCGACGTGGCCACCGTCACCGCCGAGGTCGCCGTGCCCGAGGAGGATGCCGCTCTTCTCGCCCCCGGCCAGAGAGCCGGGGTCAAGCTGCACCCGTACCCGACCCGCACATTCCAGGGCCAGGTCACCCGGGTGGGCGCCCAGGTGCGGGAAGAAGGCAAGGACCGCTTCGTCGTCGCCGAAGTCGCTCTCGAGAACGCCGACGGCCTCCTCAAGACCGGCATGCTCGGCCAGGCCAAGATCGTGGCACACCGGAGCAACATCGCGACGTTGCTTCTCCGCAGGCCCGCGCGCTGGCTGTACGGCAAGCTCTGGCCCCTCCTGCCGTGAGCGCCGTCCCTCGCGCGCGCCCGGCTCTCGCCGCCGAGACGGGCGCCGCGACTCTCGCCTTGAGGCTCGGCGCGCCCGGGGAGAGGCCCGAGCTCAAGAAGAACCTCGTCGTCCGCCGCCAGGTCCAGATGGGCGAAGCCCGGTTCATGGTGAAGAACCGGGACAGGATGAAGTACTACATCTTCCCCGACTACGAGTGGCGGCTCATCGAGCTCTTCGACGGCACACGCACGCGAGCCGGGATCGTCGACGACTACAACGCCACGTACTCCTTCGATCCCATCGAGCTTCCCCTCGTCCTCGAGTACGAGGAGATGCTGCGGAAGATCGACCTCGTCGAGCAGTCCGTTGCCGAGAAGAGCCTCCAGCTCCTCGCCCACACGCGGGAGGCGCGCAAGCGGGCAGCCGATGAGAAGGCCGAGGGCTTCAACCCTTTCTTCCTCCTCTTCAATGTCCTCGACCCCGAGGAGTTCCTGAAGCGTACGGTGAAATACGTCCGCTGGATCTGGACGCCGCCGGTCGCCATCGCCTGGGCGCTCGCGGTGGCGTGGACCGTGGGCGTCTTCGTCCTGCACTGGGAGCCGATTTTCACGGGGACGTACGAGCTGTACGCCTTCCTGAGAAAACCGTTCCTCGACGCCGTCTATTTCTTCTTCCTCCTCAGTTTCATCGGCTTTTTTCACGAGTTCGGACACGCCTACGCGGTGAAGATCTACGGCGGCGAGGTGCACGACATCGGCATCGCGCTCCTCTACTTCACGCCCGCGTTCTACTGCGACACGACGGACGCGCTGCTGTTTCCGAACAAGTGGCACCGACTCTGGGTCACGACTGCCGGCATCTACGTCGAAGGCTTCGTCTGCGCCGGGGCCACGGCGCTATGGGTCGCCTCGTACCCCGACACTCTTCTGCACGATCTGGCCTTCAAAACGATGCTCTTCACGGGCATCTCGACCATCTTCTTCAACATCAACCCGCTCGTGAAGATCGACGGCTATTACGCTCTCACGAGCGTCCTCGAGATGCCCGACCTTCGAGAGGACGCGTTCCGCTACATCGGGCTCTTTTTCCAGAAGCACGTCCTGCGCCTCCAGGTCGAGGTCCCCGTCGCCACGAAACGCCGCCGCCGGATCTACTGGATCTACGGCCCTCTCGCGCTCGCCTACATCGGCGTCATCATGTCGTTCATCGCCAGCGTTCTTTCCAACCTCTTCCATAAGATCGCCCCCGATTTCGCCCTGGCGCTTCTGGTCCTGTCGCTCGGTTTCATCTTCAAGAAGCGCCTCCGCCTCATCACGCGCACGGCCCGCCTCGTCCACCTCGACAAGAAGGAGTACGTCATGTCCTCCGCCGCCCGGCCGCGCCTCTTCCTCGCCGTGGGCGCCCTCTTCCTCGTCCTGTTCGTCCCCTTCAGGCGCGAGACGATCACCGCCGAGGGTGTTCTTTCTCCGGTAAAGCGGCTCAGGATCGAAGCGCCAGAGGCAGGAACGATCGAGGCGATCCTCGTGCAGGAGAGCGACACCGTGAAGGAAGGCGACATCCTGTTCCGGATGTCGAGCTCGGCCGCCGAAGCCGCTGTCGCACGTTTCCGGGGAGCGCGCGACCGCTCGACCGCGGCCGCGGGCGCCGCCCTCGTGGAGGGGACCGCCAACGAGGTCTACGCCGGCGAGCGCCGCGCGCTTTCGGCCGAGGCCGGCCTCAGGAGCGAGGCGGTTCGGGCCCTGAAGCTCACCGTGAAGAGCCCGATCACGGGCCTGGTCCTGACGCCGCGCATCCAGGATCTTCAGAAGAGGTTCGTGGCCGCCGGTTCGCTCCTCGCCGAAGTGGGTGACTGTCGCCAGCTCGTCGCGGCGCTCCCTGTCTCCGAACGCCTTCTCGACGAGCTGCAGGAAGGCGCGCCGGTGAAGGCCTACGTGCTGCAGCGGCCTCTCGGCGCGATCCATGGCATCGTGAAGCGGATCTCGCCGGCCACGGCCGGGCAGCCGAAAACGGCTGCCGAAGGAGCGGAGCCCGCGCTCCCCACCGCCCTTCCCGACCGCTTCGTGGCGCTCGCCTTCTTCGACAACCCCGGCGGAACCTTGCGGCCGGGCTCGACGATCCGCGCGAAAATCGCGGGCCGGCGCCACTCGTTCGCGGCCCGCGGCTGGCGCGTGCTGAGGCGCTGGCTGCGCACCGTTTTCTGGTGAGGTCTGGAAAACGAAAGGGGCGCTCCTTGCGGAGCGCCCCGGTCTGCTCAGAAGGGTCGACCGCTCCTCAGCCCTGCTCGTCGGAGCTGCGCATTGCGCGGTTCGCGACGGCACGAGCCGTGCGAGCCGTCGTCGCGCGAGCCGTGCGAGCCGAAGCCTCAGTCACGGCGCGGGCCGTGCGAGCCGTGCGAGCCGTGGCCTCAGTCACAGCGCGAGCCGTGCGAGCCGAAGCCTCAGTCACGGCGGCGCGAGCCGGGATGGCACGTGCCGCGCGAGCCGAGGTCTCAGTCACGGCGCGAGCCGTGCGAGCCGAGGCGATCTGGGCGCGAGCCGAGACCGACGTCGCCGACGTCACGGCCAGGTTGCTGCCGAGGCTCCCTACCCGGATCTCGTTCACGACCTTTCCGGTCGCCGACTTGATTTTCGCCTTCTGTTCCGCCGTCAGCTTGATTCGTACTTCGTTTGCCATGAGTTCCTCCCTTTCGAAAATCCCTTTGGGTCGCTGTCGCGCTCGCAAGAGCGTTGCCAGATCATGAGACTCAGTCGAGTCTCGGAAACCGCGCCATTCGCAGGGAAACCCGCGTCGGTGCGATCGAGGCGCCGGTCCCAGGATGACTTTTTCAACCTCGGGTTGACTGTTTCACCCTGCCGGCCGAGAGTCTCCTACAGCCCGTACTTCCGACAGAGGTACTTCATCTGGTTCGAGTCGAGGCCGAGGGCCTCCGCCGCCCGCGCCTTGACCCCGCCGGTCCGGGCGATCGTCGTCATGAGGAGATTCTTCTCGAAGCGGGCGACCGCGGCGGCCAGGGGGAGCGCGGCGCCGCCCGCGTCGGCGTCTCCCGGCCCAGGCGCCGGCAGGTGGCCCGGGAGGATTGCGTCCTCTTCCACCATGAGGGTCAGCATCTCGACCAGGTGCTCGAGTTCCCGGACGTTTCCGTGGAACGGCCGGGCCTTCATCGCCTCGAGAGCCTCGGGTGTGAACGTCTTGCAAGGCCGCCCGTGCCGCCGCGCGGCGCGGGCCGCGAAGATCTCCACGAGGAGCGGGATGTCGTCGCGCCGGTCGCGGAGCGGCGGTAGCTCGAGGACGACCGTGTTGAGCCGGTAGAACAGGTCTTCGCGGAAGCCGGCCTTCGCGACGAGCCTCGCGAGGTCTTCGTTCGTCGCCGCGATGAGCCGCATGTCGACCGCGATCGTCCTGTTGCCGCCGACCCGTTCGAAGGCGCGGCTCTCGAGGACCCGGAGGAGTTTCGACTGGAGCGCGGGCGTGAGGGTGGCGACCTCGTCGAGGAAGAGGGTTCCGCCGTGCGCGAGCTCGAACTTCCCCGGCCTCGAGGCCACGGCACCGGTGAACGCCCCCTTCTCGTGGCCGAAGAGCTCGGACTCGGCGAGCGACTCCGCCAGGGCGGAGCCGTTCACGGCGACGAACGGGCCGCCGCTCCGCGGGCTGCCGCGGTGGATCGCCTCGGCGACGAGCTCCTTGCCGGTGCCACTCTCCCCCTGCAGGAGCACGGTCGCGTCGGACGGCGCGACGCGCCCGATCTTCGCGAAGAGCGCCCGCATCGGCGCGCTGGCGCCGACGAGCCGGTCGAACG
>JAMQPJ010000242.1 GCA_023717585.1 Thermoanaerobaculia bacterium | reverse complement strand
GGGACCCTCCGCCGAGCGGTCCACGAGACGCTCGGCCGCGAGAAGGCGCGCGCCCGTCTTCGCCAGGACGCGCAGGCCCTCGACGCGATCGGGCGCGCCGTGGAACACCTCCGCGTACGGCGGAAGGAGGGCGGCCGGCCCCGCGACGACGCGCCGGGCCGCGACGAGCTCCATGTTCCAGAACGTCGGAGGCAGGAGACGCAGGCCCCGCCGCGCGACGGCCGCGACGGAAGCCTCCACGCGGCGGCTCTTCGCTGTCTCGAGGGCGGCCTTCGCGAGACGACGTTCGAGCGCGGGCACGTCGCGGACGGGCGCGTCGACGACCGCGAGCAGCTCGAAGCGGTCGCCGGGATGACCCGTGCCGTCGCGGCCGAGCACCGTCGTCCCCTCCCCGAGCCCGAGCGCGCCGCCGAGAGCCGCTCCGGCCCAGGCGTCGCCGGCGGCGTCCGTCAGCGCGGAGACGAGGGCGCGCACCGTCTCGGCCGCGCGCGCTTCGGCGCCGGCGTCCCGCGCCCTCGTGAAAGGCCGGCCCGCTTCGCCCGTTTCGATCGCCACGGCGTTCGGAGAGAATAGCCGAATGCCGCCGCCTTCGGTCCTCCGTGCCACCCTCGAGTACGACGGAGGCCACTACCGCGGCTGGCAGGCTCAGGTCAACGCCCGCACGGTGCAGGGCGAGCTCATGCGCGCCTGCCGAGAGGTGCTCGGCACGGACGTCAAGATCAACGGCGCGGGGCGCACGGACGCGGGCGTCCACGCGTTCGCGCAGGTCGCCTCCCTTCACGGCGCGAGCGTCAAGGCCGCCGAGCTCGGCAAGGTACGGCAGGACCTGAACGACCTGCTCCCGCCCGACATCAACGTGCTAAGACTCGCCGTGGCGCCGGCCTCGTTCCACGCGCGCCACTCCGCCCGGGAGCGCATCTACCGCTACCGCATCTCGCGGCGGCGCACGGCGTTCGGCAAGCGTTTCGTCTACTGGGTGAAGGACCGCCTCGACGCCTCCGCCATGCAGGCGACCGCGGACCTCTTCGTCGGCCGGCACGATTTCGGGAGCTTCGCGGAGAACGCCGAGGGCCACGACTCCACGCTCGTGGAAGTCGCGTTCGCGCGCGTGGAGACGCCTCCCGACGCGCCCGATCTCATCTTCTTCCGGATCGCCGCGTCCCATTTTCTCTGGAAGATGGTGCGGCGCCTCACCGGCGCTCTTCTCGAGGTGGGCCGGGGACGGCTCGACGCGGCGGGCGTCCGCGCGCTCCTCGAGAGCCGCTCCGGAAAGCCGGCCGAATGGACGGCCCCGCCCTCGGGTCTCTTCCTCGAATCGGTCGCGTACCCGGGCGATCCGCCGCCGCCGGTGATCGATCCTTACCGGCCCGGGTTCTGACGGGAATCGGGAATAAAGAAAAGGAAGAATCTCTTTAGGAAGAATGACAAAGAGAAGAAAGAGATAAGAAAGTTTTCTTAGAAGGTGAAGAGAGGAAAAGACCCTTTGCAGATTCGAACTCTCACTGCCGCTGCCATTGTCTCGTTCATCGCTTCTCAGGCCGCCCAGGCCCAGCCCTCTTCCCCTTCTAAGCAACCCCCGGCGCCCGCGAAGGCGGGCGCTCCTGGTGCCCTCCCTTCCGAAGCAAGAAACCCTTCCGCGCCCGCTGGCCCGCACATTCCGTTCCTCGAAGGCAGGCCCTTCGCCGAGGTGCTTCGGCGCGCGAAGGCCGAGAACAAACCCGTCATGCTCGACGTTGTGGCCGCGTGGTGCGGGCCCTGCAAGATCATGGACAAGACGACGTTCTCCGACCCCGGCGTCGTCGCCTGGGCGAAGAAAACCGTCATCCCCGCGCGCGTCGATGCGGAGAAGGGCGAGGGACGACGCATCTCGGCGCGCTATCAGGCCTTCTCGTTTCCGACGATCGTTTTCCTCGACGGCGACGGAAACGAGATCGACCGCCTCGTGGGCGGCTTCGGGGCCGCCGATTTCCAGCGCGGCGCCGAGGCCCTTCTCGCCGGGCGGAGCCGTTTCCTCCTGGCCCTCGCGAAGCTGAAAGCGGCATGGAACGCGGAGGAGGCCATCCCGGTGGCGAACGTCCTCGCCGTGCGGCGCGACCTCGCGCGGGTGCGCCCGATCGCGCTCCGCATCGTCAGCGAGGAGGGCGATCTCGGACGGCCCGAGATCTTCCAGGTCTTCGCGCAGCTCGTCGCGATCGAGACGCTCGACGACGACTACTCCGCCGAGACCGGTGACCTCATCGCGACCTTCCTCCCCAAGCTCGGGAACGATCCGCGGCGCGCCTTCCTGGCCGCCGCTCTCGTGACCGGCCTCGGGAAGCGTGGAGACGTCGCCACGGCGCGCGCCGTGGCGGCGGAGACTCTCCTCGCCGTGGGTGAATCCTCCCCGTATTCCGCCGACGTGCTCGCGGCTCTCGGCGCCGCCGAGCGCAAGGCCGGCAATGGCCCGGAGGCGCTCCTCGCGTTCCAGCGCGCCGCGGCTCTCGCCGGGAAGAACGGCGCCGCCCCCGGGTCGCGCGTCGAGCGTCAGTTCGACCTCGCCGAGGCGCTCGCCGCGAGCGGAAAGTCCGCCGAGGCGAAGCAGGCTTACGGCGCCGGGACCGCGATCGGGCCGATGGACACGCATCTCGCCTCCCGGGCGGCGCGCGTCGCGCTCGCCCTGAAGGACCCGGCCGCCGCCGTCCAGCACGCGCGCCAGGCCGTCGAGCTGTCCAGCGGGGAGGACGCGGGTGCCCAGGGAGCTCTCGCGGCGGCCCTCCGCGCTACCGGAGACCGGGCGGGCTCTTCGGCCGCCCTCAAGAGGGCTGCCGACCTCGACCCCCAGAATCCCGAGTACCGCGTGGCTGCTCCCGAGGCTCCGAAGAAGAAAGCCGCCAAGGCCTCCTGAGAAAAGGAGGCGACGTGGCGCGCAGGTGGTCGCCCGCGGGCATCCTCCTCTCTCCCGTGGGCCTCGCCCCCGCGACCGCTTCCGTCGAGGCGTTCCGGTCCGCCGCGAAGGACGCGGCAGGGCCGGCAGGGTTCGTCGAGGTCTTCACCCATGACGGGGATTCGCGGGA
>JAMQPJ010000197.1 GCA_023717585.1 Thermoanaerobaculia bacterium | reverse complement strand
CCCCCGGTCTTTTCCCCGGGGTTCTTTTCAGGCACTTTCAGGGCATCCGGGTAGTTCCCGACGAGCGCGAGCTTGCGCTCGCGCGAGGCGAGTCCGTTCGCCACGAGGGCGCAGAGGGCGGCGGCCGAGACGAGCGTGGCGGCTTCGAGGAGGTGGCGGCGGACGTCCACGCCGACATTCTAAGCAAGCTGGCGGCCGCGGCCGTCGCGCCGGTCTGGCGCGGGCCCGTCACCCGCAGGTACTAGAATCCCCGCAAAACGCGCCGCTTCGCGACGGAAGGTAGCCATGTCCGAAAAAAGCTCGATCACCATCACGGACAACCGCACCGGAAAGACGTACGAGCTGCCGGTCGTCAACGGCACGATCAAGGCGCTCGACCTCCGCAAGATCAGGACGGACGAGAACGACTTCGGCCTGATGACGTACGACCCCGCCTTCACGAACACGGCGTCGTGCCGGTCGGCCATCACGTTCATCGACGGCGACAAGGGAATCCTGGAATACCGGGGATACCCGATCGAGCAGCTCGCCGAGAAGGCGACGTTTCTCGAGGTGGCCTGGCTCCTCCTGAAGGGCGAGCTGCCGACGGCCGCCGAGCTGAAGGACTTCACGCACCACGTCTCGACCCACACGTACCTCCACGAGAACACGAAGAAGCTCATGGAGGGCTTCCGGCACGACGCCCACCCGATGGGGATGCTGCTCTCGATCGTCGGCGCTCTTTCGACGTTCTACCCGGACGCGAAGCAGATCTTCGACGCGAAGGCGCGCGACCACCACATTGTCCGGCTCATCGCGAAGATGCCGACGATCGCGGCCTTCGTGTACCGGCATTCCATCGGCTTTCCGTACGTCTACCCGGACAACGAGCTTTCCTATACGGGAAATTTCCTGTCGATGATGAAGAAGATGGCCGAGCCGCGCTACGTCGCGAACCCGGTCCTCGAGCGGGCGCTCGACGTTCTCTTCATCCTGCACGCCGACCACGAGCAGAACTGCTCGACGAACGCGATGCGCTCGGTCGGCTCGGCGCAAACGGACCCGTACTCGTCCGTCGCGGCCGCCACCGCCGCGCTCTACGGTCCTCTCCACGGCGGCGCGAACGAGGCCGTCCTGCGCATGCTTCGGGAGATCGGCGATATCCAGCACGTCCCGGCCTTCGTAAAGGCGGTGAAGGAAGGAGCCGGCGAGAAGAAGCTCATGGGCTTCGGCCATCGCGTCTACAAGAACTACGACCCCCGGGCCACGGTCATCAAGCAGCTCGCGGACCAGGTGTTCGAGGTCACGGGCAAGAACCCCCTCCTCGCGATCGCCCTCGAGCTGGAGCGCATCGCTTTGCAGGACGACTACTTCGTCAAGCGGAGGCTCTACCCGAACGTGGACTTCTACTCGGGCCTCATTTACGAGTCCATGGGGTTTCACTCCGACTTCTTCACCGTGCTCTTCGCGATTCCGCGCACGGCCGGCTGGCTCGCCCAGTGGCAGGAGCTGCTGTCCGACCCCGACCAGAAGATCGCCCGCCCGCGCCAGGTCTACACGGGGTCGCCGCGCCGCGACTTCGTCCCGCTCGACAAGCGCTGAATACGGCTGGGGTCAGGTCTTCGTGCAGCGCGGGCAGACGCCGCGGAGCGTGACGGTGTAGTCCTCGACAGTGTGCCCGTCCGCGAGGCGCGGGCGCGGCGCCTCCCGGAACGTCTCGAAGGGCACGTCCTCGACCGTGCCGCAGGCCCGGCAGAGGAAGTGATGATGCCGGTCGAGATTCGCGTCGTAGCGGGCGACGGCGTCGCCGACGACCAGCTCGTCGATGAGACCGCTTTCCTTGAGCGAATGGAGGACGTTGTAGACCGAAGCGCGCGACGCGGTCGACACGAGGCGGTTCACGGCCGACCCGACCTCCTCGGCCGTGGGGTGCTTCGGCGTCGCGAGCAGGAACTCCAGCACCGCCACGCGCTGCTGCGTGACTCTCAGGCCCTTCTCCCGAAGCCGCGCCGAAAGCATGGCTCTCGTCCCGGCGCCCGCTTCCGCTCTCGCTTCCATCCAGTTCTTAGATTAAGTCTAGTTTGAGTCTCGAGCAAGCCCGGGGCGGAATAATCCTGCCCGCCGGGCGCATCTCTTTGCGAAAGAAGCATCTGAATGGGTTTTTTCAAGCTCCGCTCGACCCCGCCGGACCGCGTTCGCGGAGACTTCGACCGCGAAGCCTGGCCGCACTTCCGCGAAATCTATCGCGCGGCGCTTCGGCTGACGCGGCGTCCAGCCGAGGCCGAGGACCTCGCGCAGGAAGTCTTCCTGCAGGCGTGGAAGTCCTTCGACCGGTTCGAGCGCGGGACGAACTGCCGGGCGTGGCTCTACCGGATTCTCTGGAACGTCGACCATCAGCGGATGCGCAAGAAGCGTCCCGTGACGCTCGGCGCCGAAGCCGAGGCCCTTCTCGCCGAGACGCTCGCGGCCGAAGAGACGACGCCGACGGAAATTCGCGACGAGGAGGTCGCGGCCGCGCTCGAGGCCCTCTCCGAGGAGCACCGCCGGATCCTCCTCCTCTCCGACGTGGAGGAGTTCACGTACAGGGAAATCGCGAATCTCCTCAAGGTGCCGATCGGCACCGTGATGTCCCGCCTCTCACGGGCCCGGAGCGCGCTCCGGGTGAAACTGCGCGGGACCGCGGCGGCGGCCGCGGTATTCGGAAGCAGGCCGGCCGCCCAAGGAGAAAACCCGTGACCGCTCCACTCCAGCTCCGCGACTACGCCTGCGCCAAAGTACGACGGCGACTGGACTCGTATCTGATCGGAGAGCTTTCCGTCGACCTCTCCCACGAAATCCTCGAGCACCTCGATCGCTGCCTCGAGTGCGGGGCGGAGGCCCGGGCGCGCGAGAAGCTCCGCGCCACGGTCCGCCGCGTGGCTGCCGCGACGCCCGGCCCCCGCGACGGGTTGGAGGGCGAAGTGCGCGCGCTGCTGGCCCGCACGCCGATGCGGCGACCCGTGGCGGGCTCTCTTCTCCTCGCGGCTTCCCTCCTCGCCGCCGCGGGCATGACCGGCTGGCTCGTCCTGTCGCGGACGGCCTCGCCGGAGGCGTCGAAAAACACCGGCGCCACGGTTCTCGACGCGCCCGCCCTCGATGCCTCAGCCGCGGATCTCGTGGCGCTCGAGCACAGGAACTGCGCACGAGCCGCGAGCTGGCCGCGCGAGGCGGCGTCTTCCGAAGCGTTCACGAGCGGCGTCGAGGCGCCTCTCGCCGCGGCGGCGCAAGCCGCGGCGGCGCGCCTCCCCGGATACGCTCCGGTCTCGGCGCACGAGTGCGGTCACGCGGGCGAGACGATCTTCCACATCATCCTGAGGCGCCGCGGAGACGAGAGCAAGGACGGGCTCGTGTCGGTCGTCGTGACGCGCCCGCTCTCGGCGCTCGCGGCGCGGGCGAAGGTCACGGAGGTGCTGGCCGCCTCGTCCCGGCTGGGCTTCTCGGTCGCGGGGGCGCGGGTCAAGGACGGCAGGCTCGTTCTCGTTGCCGGGAGCGCGGACGGGAGGGCCGCGCTCGAGATCGGGCGCGCCGTGCTCCCGGCGTTCGCGACGGCCGTGGCCGTCCCCTGAACGGAACGGTTCCTCCGCGCCGGTCAGTTCGGGGTCGCGCGCTGAGCGTCCGTGATGAACGGACGGCCGATTCGCGACCAGCGCGGGCCCTTGAAGAACTGCTGGTTCCAGCTCCACATGACGCCGACGCCGCGCCCGAGCAGGTCACGGATGGGACGCGTGCCGAAGAAGCGCGCGTCGCGGCTCTCGTCGCGGTTGTCGCCCATCAGGAAGACCTCCCCCTCCGGCACCGTGATCGGACCGAAAGTGCGGAAGGCGGGCCGGTCGGGCAGGACGCGCAAGGGGTGCGGCCGTCCGTCGAGGAGCTCGGTGCCGAGGAGAATCGTCTCGCCGTCGTCCGATTTCAGCTCGGGGAGGAATTCGGTGGGCTGAGCCTTCTTGTTGACGTAGAGCGTCTCGTTCCGGAGCTCGACAATGTCGCCCGGGAGCCCGACGAGGCGCTTGACGAAGGGAACGCTGCCGCCGTCCGGGTTACGAATGACGACGACGTCTCCCCGCCTCGGTATCCCCGTCTCGAAGAGGCGAACCCTCGAGAAGGGAACGCGGAACTGGTAAGCCGACTTCCAGACGAAGACTCGGTCGCCTTCGAGGATCGTGGGCTTCATGGAGCCGGTCGGAACGACGTACCAATCGGCCAGGACCGAGCGTCCCGTCAGGATGATGGCCGCCATGATGAGGAGCTGGCGGATGTCCTTGAGGAGCGCGGCGCGCTTTTCCGGCGTGAATCCCATACCGAGGAGATCTTCGCACAACGCGTGCCGCGGGGGGCCCCCGCGCTATTCTCCCGCCATGCCCCGCTACACCGACCGCCACGCGGCCTCGGGAGTGCGCGACGCGCTTCCCGGGCTCGAGACCTGGCCCTCTCAATACCCCGCGGACTACGAGATCGTCATCACGATTCCCGAGTTCACGTCGATCTGCCCGAAAACAGGCCTGCCGGACTTCGCCACGCTGACGGTGACCTACGTTCCCGACCGCCGATGCGTCGAGCTGAAGTCCCTGAAGGAGTACGTAAACGCCTATCGGGGTCTCGGGATCTTCAACGAGAACGTCGTGAACCGCGTCCTCGCGGATCTCGTCCGCGCGCTCGAACCGCGCCGGATGGCCGTGCGAGGCGTCTTCACCCCCCGCGGCGGCATCCAGGCGACGGTCGAGGCCCGGTTCCCGCGGACGGAGCCCCCCCACCCTACTTCTTCGGTGCGGGGCCCGCGGCGGCGCTCCCCGGAACCGTCGTCCCGTCGTTCAGGATCCGGCGGTAGACCGAAAGCGCGTTGATCGCGTTCAGCTCGCGCGGGCAGTAGTCGCCCAGCTTCTCGGAGGTCAGCTCGCCCGTCACGCGCGCTTCGGGAGCGTTCTGCTTCTTCTTTTCGGTGAGGAAGCCGAGCATCGACTTGAGGTAGCGGCGGGTATTCTCGATCTCCGCCGAGGCGGCGGGCGTCGGATTGCCACGGGAGGGAACGAGGCCTTGAGCGCCCAGCGCATCGAGCCGCTCGAGAATCCCGATCCAGCCTTTCAGGTCGCTGTCGGGATCCGAGAGCATCGGGCAGCGGGCGGGCGTCACGAGATCGCCCGTGAACACCGTGCGCGTCGGGACGTCGAAGACGTACATGTCGTACGCGGTATGCGCGTACCCGGAGGGAACGCCGATCTCGAAGGCCCGCTTGCCGGCGACGAGCGCGATGCGGTCGCTGACGCCGATGACGGTGGGAGGCTTCGTCTTCCCCTGCGCGAAAGAAGTCGCGAGGATGCCCGCGGCGCGGGCGTTCACGAAGATCGTGGCGTCCGTCGGAAAGAACGAGGAGAACCCGTCGTTCGAGTCGGAATGCAGGTGGGTCATGGCGATCCACCGGATCGGCTTGTTCTTCGTCGTCCGCGCGATCTCGGCCCTGAGGTTCTTCGCGTCCGCGGCGGTGGCTCCCGTGTCGATGACGAGAACGCCGTCGCCGGTGTCGATCCACGAGCAGTTCGTGAGGACGCCGAACCGGCCGTACCAGACGTTCGGGGAGGGCTGCGCCACCTCGAAGGGGGGCTGTTCGGGCGCCTTCGGCTTCGGCGCCTCGATCGCGAACGCGGGGCTCCCGGCGAGGGCGAAGGCAAGGAGAACGAGCC
>JAMQPJ010000175.1 GCA_023717585.1 Thermoanaerobaculia bacterium | reverse complement strand
GTGGGAAACGTGAGGAGCGCCGCGGGCGCGGGGTTTGCGGCGAGGGACCTTGCGGCGAGCGGCAGCGCGATGGCGAGAAGTCCCGCCACCATGAGACCAAACTGCAGGACGTCCGTCCTCACGACCGCGCGCTGCCCGCCGAGCGCCGTGTACGTCACGAAGAGGGCCGCCGTCAGGATGAGGACGCGCGTGGGCTCCCAGGGCGTCGTGGCGATGACGACGATCTGGGTGGCTTCGGTCAGGAGCGCGAACCAGACGATCTCGGCGAGGACGACGAGAAAGGCCGCGATCTTCCGCACGCCGGGCCCGTACGTTCGTCCGATCACCTCCGCGATCGTCGTCGCGCCCGTGGCGCGCACGCGGGCCGCGAGAAAGAGACCGAGCGCGAGGAGACCGAGGACTCCCGCGAGATCGAGCCAGAGCGCAGGGACCCCCTTCGCGGCCACGAGGGCGGCGAGGACGAGGGTCGTGGACCCGCCGATCACGGTGGAGGAAAGCGCGGCCCACGCGGTGAACGCGCCAAAACCGCGGTCGCCGACGAGAAACGCGTCGGTCGAACGCGAGGCGGCCCGCGTCGCGAAGAGGCCGACGAGGAGCACGGCGGCTCCGTAGAGGACGAGCGCGGCGGCCATTCCCGGCGCCTCAGTCCGCGAGCACGTCTTCCGCGCCGTTCGCGAGCGGCCTCACGAGGGCATCATAGGACCAAGCCGCGCTATCCTCCCCGCGTGGGAGAGACCCAAAGAAAGACCTTCACGTTCGAGGAAGCGCGCGCCCTCCTTCCGGAGGTGCGCGAGCGGACGCGGCGCGCGGTCGAGGCGCTTTCGAGCCTCACCGTGCCGGGAGACGACGGGCCCGAAGCCGCCGAGGAGAAAGCCGAGAAGGCCGTGGCCCAAATGCTGGCGTCATGGGCGCGCGAGATCGAAGAGCTCGGCATCGAGGTGAAGGGGCCCTGGCTCGTGGACTTCGACTCGGGCGCGGGTTACTACTGCTGGAAGTGGCCCGAGGAGTCCCTGTCGTTCTTCCACGGCTATCAGGAGGGCTTCGCGGGAAGGATCAGGCTTCAATAGAGGCCGGCCCGGGCGCCCGCCGTTTCCCAAGAGCCCGTCAGGCGATCCCGAGGATCTTCTTCCCCTCGGGCGTCATCATCTCGGCGCTCCAGGGCGGATCCCACACGACCTGAACTTCCGCCTCGGCGACCCCGGGCACGGCCGCGATCTTGGATTGCGCGTCGGCGGCGATCGCGCCGCCCATGCCGCAGCCCGGTGCCGTGAGAGTCATCTTCACCTCGACCCGCTCGCCGGCGGCGGACGCCGGCAGGATGCGGAGGTCGTACACGAGGCCGAGGTCCACGATGTTGACGGGGATCTCGGGGTCGTAAACGGTCCGAAGGCGGTCCCAGACGGCCGTTTCGTTCACAGGGCCGGAATGCCCCGCCGCTGCGGGCCGCCCCGGAGACGCAGCCGGCCCGGCCCCGGCCGGCACCTCGAGCCCCAGCGCGTCCGCGTCGCTTCCGGCGATGCGGAAGAGGCCGCCGAGCGAGGGCGCCTGCACGGTGAACGTGCCGCCCAGCGACTGCGTGAGGGTGACGGGGGTGCCCGCAGGCAGGTTGACGGGCTCGCCGCTCGGGATGCGGATCGCCGCGCAGTCGCGCGAAAGACTATGGGCGGTCGGAGTTTGCGGTGTCATGAGGTTTCATCCGGCTTTCCTGGATCCCGCGGTGCCCGCGGCACGTGCATTCTCTCTCAGGATGGCGGTCGCGGAAAGCGCGAGCGCGCCGGCCTCGATCGCGGCGGCGGCCACGTGCGGCCAGTCGGGCCCGAGGCGGAGATACAGGTTCTCGCTCCCGAACGGCCCGACGACGCGGCCCAAAGAGCCCATCGACTGGTACGCGCCCAGGATCTCGCCCTGCTCGGCCGCGGCCGCCCGCTTGCTGACGAGCGACGACAGCGTCGGCGTGGTGATGCCGATCCCGAGGGCGATCGTGGCGATCATGAGGAGGAGGATCGGGACGGAATCCGCGAACTTGAGGCCCAGGAACCCCGCGATGAGGAGCACGCCGCCAAGGACGACGAGCCGCCCGTCGCCGAAGCGCTTCACGAGGCGCCGCACGAGGACACCCTGCACGAGGGCCGAGCACACGCCGACGAAGACGAAGAACCAGGCGACGGTGGAAGCGCCGGCGGAGAGCCGCAGCGACACGAACTGAGCGAACGTGGACTCGAACGTGGCGAAAGCGGTCGTCGTGACGAGGGAGAGCAGCATGAGTGCTCCGATCTCGGGCCGGCGGAACGCGCGCGCGAGCGTCGCGAACGAGAAGACCGAGAACCGTTCGCGGGGGCCGCCTTCGGGGCGCGTCTCGGGCAGCTTCCAGAAGGCCCAGACGAGAGCGGCGAAAGAGAGCGAAGCGGCGGCGAGGCCCGGCGCCGCCTCCGAGATCCCGACGGTGAAACCGCCGATCGCGGGTCCGAAGATGAAACCGAGGCCGAACGCCATCCCGACGAGACCCATGCCGCGCGCGCGATCCTCCCGGCTCGTCGTGTCGGCGATGATCGCCTGTGCGGTGCCGATGTTCCCGCCCGTGGCGCCGTCGAGGAGGCGCGACGCGAAGAGCAGCGCGAGCGAGTGCGCGAAGGCGAAGAGGAGATAGCCGATCACCGTCCCCGCGAGCGAGAAGAGGATGACGGGGCGCCGGCCGAACCGGTCCGACAGGCGTCCGAGGATCGGCGCGAAGAGGAACTGCATCGCCGAATAGCTCGACATGAGGAGACCGAACGCGAGCGGCGACGGGTGGTACTTCTCGGCGTAGAGCGGCAGCAGCGGGATCACGATCCCGAAGCCGAGGAGATCGATGAAGACCGTCAGGAAGACGATCCGAACGATCGAGCGCTGAGCCGTCAGCTAAAGCTCTTCCCGCAGCCGCAGCTTCCGCCGGTGGCGTTCGGATTCTCGACCGAGAAGCCCGCGCCGCGCATGTCCTCGATGAAGTCCACGGTCGAGCCGTGCAGCTTCAGCGCGCTCTGCGGGTCGACGATGACCTCGATCTCGCGCACCGCGAGGACGTGATCGGTGGGGCGCTTCTCGTCGAACGTGAAGCCGTACTGGAAACCGGAGCACCCGCCTCCCTGGATGAAGACGCGCAGGGCCTTGCCGGCGGCGTCCGGCATTTTGGAGGCGAAATCCTTGACCTTGTCGACCGCGCGGTCGGTGACGTTGAGGATGAATACGGACG
>JAMQPJ010000496.1 GCA_023717585.1 Thermoanaerobaculia bacterium | reverse complement strand
CGGCGGGAGGCGCGGAGATCCGTCAGGAGGATCGACGCGAGCACCCCGAGGACGAGTCCGAAGACCACGAGCGTCCCGAGGACGAGAATGAGAGAGCTCCCGCGATCCCTGCGGGCGCGGGCCGGGACCCTCACGGCGTCTTCTCCGTCGGACGGCCGCAGAGGAGCGGCAGGAGCTCCGCTCCCGACCCGTCGTTCCAGCGCAGGAGGAGCCGCCCTTCCGCGAGCTCGTCGGCGTCGAGAGACAGCGTTCCGGACAGCGTCCACGTCGACGTCGCGCTCACGACCTCTCCGTCGGGCTTCTTCCTCGTGTTCGTCCGCGAGACGACGCCGGAGGCCACGGTCCACGAAACCTCAGGGTCGTCCTCGCGGAGCGGCGTGAGGTTCAGCCGGAACGCGGGAGACGCGAACGGAGGCGACAGCTCGACCGACGACGCGCGCGCGAAATCGCCGGAGAGCCGCTCCCAGAGAAGCGGAAACATCTCGACCGAGAGACGCTTCGCGTCGAGGCCCGCCTGCTGGCGGAGGAGGCCCATCGAAATGGGGAGCAGCGAGAACAGGAGCACGACGCCGATGAAGAGGACGACGGAAAGCTCGACGAGAGAAAAGCCCAGAGAAGAGCCGACAGACGAGCCGCGCCCTCTCACCGCGGCGGACCCGCCCCGCGAAAGACATAGCCCTCCTGGACGATTCGCCGCGCCATCTTCTCGCCGTATCCGATCTCGAGACGGACGAGGTAGAGCCCGTCGACCTCGGTCGACTTCACCCTCAGGAAAGGAGACCGCGCGTCGAGAGAATCCACGAAGGCGCCCGGCCCCGCGAACGGCCGGCGGTCTTTCGGGTACACGTCGTTCCGGAACGAGGAACGCAGGTAGATCCACTCGCTGGCGGCGGCGCGCACGGCCCGCTCATGGTCGAGACGGTCGCGCTCCAGAGCGCGCCGCCGCGCGAGAAAGCCCGCCCCGAGCGTCAGCACGATCCCCAGGATCGCGAGGGAGACGAGCGCCTCGACGAGAAAGACTCCCCGGACCCGGTGCGTGCCCAAACGGTCAGCGCACGGCCGAGACGAGCTTCTTGACCGCCCTCTCGGCGGCGTCCTCGGCGGCCTGCGCCTCGGCCTCGGTGTCGGCCGAACTGACCTCGGACGAGCCGTTGCGGCCGGTCACGTCGATGATCTTCGCGGCCGCGCCGGGCGCCCCGACCACCGAGACGCTGACCGAGCAGCTCGCGTCATACGTGACGACGACCTGCTCGACCCTCACGGGAGCGCCCGAGACGACGTTGCTCTGGCGATCGTAAATGCGGCCCTCCCGGCGCCGGATCCCGCACGGGGCGAGCAGGATTCCGAGGTACACGTCGGCGGGCCAGGCCTTCCGGAATTCCGTGCCCGCCTCGCCCGCGGCCCCGACGTCGGCGAGATGCGCCCCCGAGAGCCGGGCGTCGACGATCGCCCCGAGGCCGCGGTCACTCGCGTTCGAGAGGAAGCGCGGGACGAAGCGCTCGAGCTCCGGAGCGGATCCTCTCGCCTCCACGAGGACGATCACTTTCTTCGGCTTCGGGGAGGGTGTCGGGGACGCGGCAGCAGCAGCCGACGCGCGAGGCGCGGCGGCGCACGCGAGGATCGCCACGAGTCCGGCAAGGGCGGCGAGCGGGCGAGGGAATCTCATGGCGCGAAAGTGTACGCCCGCGCCACGACCTCGCCGCGCCGCTCCCGGAGGGAGACGTCGAGGAGAGACAGGACGCCGTCGTCCGGGGGGACGCACACCAGGACGTAGCGGCCGCCGAGGCTCTTCGCGAGACGGCTCACGGCGCCTCCCGCGAAGATGTGGGTCTTCTGGTACGTGCCGCCGGTGAGCGCAGAGGTTTGCTGAAGCGTCGTCTCGAGCGTGTGCCAGTCGGCGTCCGAGACGTCCAGCGTGAAGACACTGATCCGCGCCGCGGCCATCGACGCGAAGGCGGAGTCGAGGTCGCGACCCTCGCGCGGCGCGCGATCGATTCCGAGCCCCCATCCCAGAAAGAGGAGCGCCTTTCCGCCGGGAATCGGAACGAGCGCGCGCGAGACGAGGTCGAGGGCGCGCTCGACGTTCGCCGCGCGCCGCGCCGCCTCCCGGTCGAGGCCTGCAGCGAGCGACGGAAAAGGCGACGGCACGATCGCGGGCGCGGTGCCCTGGAGCAGGCCTTCGTCGAGGGAGGCCTCCAGCACCGCCCGGTTCGCCGTGAAATCGCAGAGAAGCGTGAGGTGCGAGTCGAACCGCACGACGGCTGCCCGGTCCGTCGGGACCAGGGTATCGAGCAGCCGGCGGATCTCCGAACGCACCCGCATGAGCCCCTTCGCCCGATGGCGGCCGATGTCGGCCTGAATGAAAAACACGAGGATGCGCCCCGGCGGGTAGCGCACGGCGGGCGCCATCCCTTTCGAGTCGACGGCGTCGGCCGGCCCCTCGGACTTCCCCGTGGGAATCCACTCGGCCGACTCGACCTCCAGCTCTTTGCGTCCCGCGCGCACCCGGAAATCCGACGCGGTGAGGTCCGGGACGGCCTCTCCCGCGCCATCCGTCACGTAAGCGTCGAGGACGACGCGCGCCACGCGGACGTTTCCCTGGACGCGTTGAACGCGTCCCGGCGCGGGAGGTTCGTCGGCACGAAGCGCCGGCCCCGCGCAAAGCGCGAAAGGGGCGAGCGCCGTGAGCGCAACGAGAACAACCGGCGTCCGTCGCAGGGGGCGGTCCTCCTCCCGTATTCTCCCCCCATGAAAGAACCGGGCCAGGTCGACGTCCTCGTGATCGGCGCCGGGCCGGTCGGCCTCGCCTGCGCGCTCGAGGCCGCCCGCCAGGGCCTCTCTCACGTCGTGATCGAGAAGGAAGCGCCCCTCCAGACGCTCGTTCGATGGCCCACGCACACGGTCTTCTTCTCGACTCCGGAGCTGCTGGAAATCGGCGGACATCCGTTCGTCACGGCAGGCGGCAAACCCACGAGGCGCGAGGGCCTCTTCTACTACCGGAGGGTCGCCGAAAGCGAAGGGATCGTGATCCGCCATCATGAAAAGGTCACCTCCCTCAAGCGTGAGGGCGGCTTCTTTCGCGTCGCGACCGCGAAGGGCCTCCACCGGGCCCGCGCAGTCGTCGTCGCGACGGGGTTCTTCGACACGCCGAACCTCATCGGGGTGCCCGGCGAAGACCTTCCGAAAGTCTCGCACTACTACACCGAGCCCTTCGCCCACACGGGGTCGGACGTGCTCGTCGTCGGCGGCAAGAACTCGGCCGTCGAGGCGGCGCTCGACCTGCACCGCAACGGCGCCCGCGTGACGATGGCCGTCCGCGGG
>JAMQPJ010000167.1 GCA_023717585.1 Thermoanaerobaculia bacterium | reverse complement strand
GGCAGGAGCAAGTAAGATCGTCCCAGAGTGACGACATCCGCCCGGCGGGAAGCCCGCCGCGTGATCGAGGCCGAGGCCGAGGCCGTGCGCGGCCTGACCGACGGCCTCGACGAAGGCTTCGACCGCGCGGTCGAGGCCATGAAGGCGACGTCGGTCTCTTCGTGCCGCGTCGTCGTGACGGGCATCGGGAAGAGCGGCATCGTGGGCCAGAAGATCGCCGCGACGCTCGCCTCGACGGGCACGGCCGCATTCTTCCTCCACCCCTCCGAGGCGATCCACGGCGACCTCGGGATGATCCTCAAGGGCGACGTCGTCCTCGCGCTCTCGCACTCGGGCGAGACGGCGGAGGTCGTCGCGCTCGTTCCGCACGTGAAGCGCCGCGGGGCGACGCTCGTCGCGATGACCGGCCGGAAGGATTCGACTCTGGGAAAAGGCGCGGACGTCGTCGTCACCGTCGTCATCCGCGAGGAGGCCTGCCCGCTCAACCTCGCGCCCACGGCTTCCACGACGGCCCAGCTCGTCATGGGCGACGCGCTCGCGATGGCGCTCTCGGTCGAGAAGGGCTTCCAGCCCGAGGACTTCGCGGCGCTGCACCCCGGCGGAAAGCTGGGCAAGCGGTTCCTGAAAGTGGTCGATCTCATGCACACGGGAGAAGCCATCCCCCTGGTGCCGGAGTCCGCGGCCATGAAGGACGTCGTCTACGAGATGTCGCGCAAGCGCCTCGGCATCACGGGCGTCACGAACGCGGCCGGACAGCTCGTGGGGGTCGTGTCGGACGGCGACATCCGCCGCCTCCTCGAGCGGGACGGACCGAAGATCATGAGCGACACGGCCGCGGACGCGATGGGTCGCACCCCGAAGTCGATCGTCGCCGCCGCTTTCGCGGCCGAGGCGCTTCGGCTCATGGAGGAGCGGAAGATCACGTCGCTGTTCGTGCTCGATGCCGACGGGAAGCCCTCGGGGATTCTTCACCTGCACGACCTGTGGGGAATCGAATCGATTTAGAGGTCCGCGGAGCATAAACTCGGGCACACATGCCCGCGAACCCGATCGTCCCCGACGACCTCCGGACCAAGCTCTCGCGCATCCGTGGGATCGTCCTCGACGTGGACGGCGTCCTGACCGACGGCTCGATGACGTTCGACGAGAACGGGCGCGAGTGGAAGACGTTCGACGTGAAGGACGGCCTCGGTCTCGTCCTCCTGCGCGATCTCGGCTACAGGCTGGGCGTCATCTCGAGCCGCTCGTCGAAGGTCGTCGCGTACCGGTGCGCCGAGCTGAAGATCCCCGAGGAGTGCGTCCTGCAGGGCGAACGCGACAAGGTGGCCGCGTTCGACCTCCTCGCGAAGCGCTGGTCGCTCGACGCGTTCGAGATCGTGGCGGTCGGAGACGACCTGCCAGACCTCGGGATGTTGCGGCGCGCGGGCGTGGGCGCGGCTCCCTCCGACGCGGTCCAGATCGTGCGGGAGGCCGCCGCTCTTCAGCTGACGAAACCCGGAGGCGCCGGCGCCGTTCGCGAGCTGTGCGACCTGATCCTCGAGGTCCGGCGCGGCGCGCGCGCGGACCGTCCCGCCGCCGTGGAGCAGCCCCAGGAGCCCGGCGACGGCGACGTGATTCCGTTCCCGTTCGGCCGCAACTGACCCGGCGTCCCTACTGGAGCTTCACCTCGGTCAGCTCGTCGTCCACGCGCCACGCGCCGCGCTGTTTGAAAAGCAACGCCTCGCCGGAGAGCTTCGAGTACGGGGATTCTCCCTCGATGAGAAGAACCGCCGTGTCGGGCTTCGCGAAGCCGCGGACGACGCGGACGGACTTCACGGGGTGCTCCTTGGCGAGGCCGTCGAGGTAGCGGTCGACTTCCTTTTTCTTCTCGAACCTCTCGTACGACTTTAGGCTGTTGTCCGAGAGAACCGCCTTCACGCCCGCCGCGTCGCGCTTCACGAGCGCGGCGTGGTATGCCATATAGGCCCGGACTGGATCTCCTCCGTCCGCGGGGAGCGCGGGGCCGTGATCGTCGGACATCACGGGGACATCGAGCGTGATGTCTAACGCGCGGTCGCTGTCCTCGTCGGTCGCTTTCAGCGTGCCGGTCAGCCTTCCGCCGGAGAGCTTGACCTTCGCGACGTCGCCGCCGCCGCAGTAGCCGCATCCGTTGCCGGAGGCGAAGTAGAACGAGTATCCCCGGTACTTTCCGTCTGGCTCGAACTCGAACGTGACGATCCCGGTGTCGTCGTCCTTCAAGCGGTCGATGGCGCGCCTCCGGTCGTAGTAGTCCGCGAAGACGGAGGAAACGAACCGGGCATTGCTGACGACCACGAGAAGCATGCCCTTCTTTTCCTTGTCCATGAGCCCTTCGCCGTGGAAGGCCATGGCGCTCTGGACGTCCATGGTGAGGTTCTTGCTCCTGAACGTCCCTTTCGCAATGACCGGCTTGGCTTCGGGCCCGGCGCCGAGGAGCGCTCCGGAAGCGAAGAGGATCGAGAGTCCAACCGTGCTGATTCTCATGGAATCATCGTATCCCACAAGTTCGCGGAGGCTTCGCCCCAAGCCGCGCCGGACGTCACGGCGTCGTGAGCCGGCAGGGGTTCCTGCTAGGCTCTCCCCATGCGCTGCCCCTATTGCGGCGCGCGGGCGTAGGCGCGGCCCTCCGACGCGGTCCAGATCGTGCGGGAAGCCGCCGCTCTTCAGCGGACGACACCCGGAGGCGCCGGCGCCGTTCGCGAGCTGTGCGACCTGCTCCCCGAGGGCCGGGGCGGCGCGCGCGCCGACCGTCCCGCCGCGGTGGAGCAGCCCCAGGAGCCCGGCGACGGCGACGTGATTCCGTTCCCGTTCGGGCGCAACTGAGCCGCGGTCCTGCTGGTAGGGAACGACCCGTCAAGGCGGCGATCCGGCGGGCCATCGGGACCGCGTCGACGGGGATCCAGGCGCACCGCGAACATCATCTCTGACGTTCGCGCTGACATGGTGGGCCGCGCCGATCATGGCGAGGACGAGCCACCAGTGTCGCTGGTAGAGCGCCTCGATCCCCATGGAGAAGATGACGAGCGACGCATGAGCCGCGATCAGCCCGACGACGAGCGCGCGGCGTCCCGGCGGGGCGAGCTGGAGCGACTTCCACCCCTTGTCGAAGAACCAGATCGTGAACCCGATGAACACGGCCAACCCGACGAGGCCAAACTCGGCGAGGAACCACATCGTTGTGTTGTGGATGATGACCTCGTGGCGAGCGCGGAACGCCCCGATTCCGCCGCCCAGAATGGGGTTCTCGGCGAACATCCGGAAAGCGTCTTCGTTGATCTCGACGCGGTCCGAGACGGTTCCCACACGGTTCGCGAGCCCGGCCATCGTGTCGACGGAGATCGCGCCGACCGCGACGCTCAGCGCGATCGCGACGGCGGCCGCGAGCGCGAGCTTGGGCGCCGATGAGGAACGGCGGAAAAGGCTGAACGCAAAGAGCCCGGCGAGCGCCATCCACGCGGAGCGCGAGAACGTGAAGACAATCCCGAGCACGAGCGTGAGCGCGGCAAGGTTGTCGAGGACTCTCCGTCCGGCGGAGGTCCGCTCGCGGCGGTCCTGGCCCACGTAGAGGACCGCGAACGTGGCGACCAGGAGGCCGCCGTATGCGTTCGGGTCGATCAGCATTCCGCAGAGCCGCAGATGCGCGTACCTGGCAGAGCTCCCGAGGACTCCCGCCCAGAGGGCGTCGAGCGGCGGCACAAAGAAGAGCAGCAGCATGAGCGCGTTCCCGAGCGAGACCGCGAGGGCGAAGAACCGGCGCATCTCCTCCAGTCGCGGCCAGTCGTCCGCGTAGCTCGTGAACGCGAGATAGAGGGCGGTGAGCACGAGCAGGCCCGCGAACTTGTTGAGCACGGCGTACTGGCTGAGCCCTCCGTCGCGGAGAGCGCCGAGGAAGATCGACGCGGTGAAAACGCCCAGAAGCGCTACGTGCCAAGGGCTGAAGACACCGCGCCGGATCCGGAGCCTCGGATTGCCCACGACGAGCGCCAGGGCCAGGCAGGCGTCCGAGGGCGCCATGTTGAACCCATGGCTCGTCGGGATCTGCACCTGCAGGAGCGCGATGCCAGCCAATAACAGGAAGCGAAAGAGGCCCGGCCGCCATCCCGATGCTCGGGATCCGGAGACCACGTGGGAAACATGGCCCCTCGCCCTCTCGGGCGCTCGAAGCTCCGCGGCCCTCAAGACTCGACCGCTTCGAGCCCGCGGAGGGCACGGATGAGGATCGCGGCCGCGCCCGCGCTGCACAGGAGGAACGACGCGGCCGTCGCCTCGACGGCCCCCATGAGCCCGTGACGGGGGACGAGTACGGCACATCCGAGCGTGATCACGCCGAGAGCAATCGCGAAGAGCGGGAGCTGTGTCTTGAAGAGGCGGGCGGCAGTCAGGCCGTACACGAGAATCTCCGTCACGTAGCCGAGCGCGCCGGCAACCATGATCGCAAGAAAGGCGCCGGCGTGGGCCGCGTATTCCGGGCGATAGAGGATGCGAAGCACCTCCGGACCGGCGAGCGCCACCACGAAGACGCCCACGCCGCCGATCGCGGCGGCCCAACCCATGAGCTTGAGAAGCAGGGCAAGGAAGGCAGCGCGGTCTCCGAGCGCGAAGTGGCGCGCGAGCGTCGGGCTGGCGGAGCGGCCCAAGGCGTGAACCACCAGAGTACCCGAGACGACGGTGTAGGCCATCGCCGAGAAGAAGCCGAGCTCGCGCTCCCCGAGGTAGCTCTCGATGTAGTACCGGGGCACGGTGAGGTCGAGTGTCCAGAGGAGGGTCACGAATCCCATGGGGAATGCGAGCTTGAAAAGCCTCGCCATGGTGGCAAGGTCGATGCGGGCACGCGGAGCTCGGGAAATGTTGGATGGCGGCCCGGGCTCGCCGAGGACTCGCTTCGCGGCCGGCAAGTCGTACGCGAGGGCGACCGCCAGCCACACGAGCGCGAGCGCGAGAACGCCCGCGCCGAGCGAGCCCACGGTGAGGAGCCCAAGGTACAGCCCGAGGAGCGAGAGCGGGCCGCGCAGCAGGAGCGAGCGCGTACAGAGGTCCATGCGCTCGCGCTGCTGGAAAAGGCCGTAGCAGACGTCGCTAATCGATTCCACCACCTTCGCGAGCCCGACAAGGGCGATCACAATCACCGCCCCTCCCCGGGCACCGCCTCCTGGCGGTGCCCGGTCAGCTGCGAACGCGATCGCGACGATCGCAGCGAGGGCGACCGGGCACATCGCGAGCCGCAGGCCGAGATAGTCGCCGAAGCGATGGCACCGTCCCGTGTCGGTCGCCTGAATCTGGGCGAGCTGGAGGTTCGTGAACATGACGACCGGTGCCGAGATGGCGAGCGCGAGGCTGAATCCTCCGACCATCTCGGGCGAACCGAGCTTCGCGATTGCGACGAGCATCCCCCACTGGCAGGCAGCGTAGACGGCGTTTCCGCCGAGCGTCCAGCGGACATTGGCGCCGAGCGAGAGCGGCGGGAGAGGCGGTCCGTCGGGCGTGGGCGCCGTGGTCGAAGCCAACGTCACGCCGGCTTCAACTCAGACATCGGAACCACCTGCGGAGGATAGGAAACCTGATTCGGGCCCGCAAGCGGGCCAGGCTTCCGATGGGCTCGCAGTCTGCTAAGGTGCCCCGTCCGGATGGCAATTGGAGCCGAGTTTCAACTCCAGCCTGGCAGTCGACGGTGCGTGGTGCACCTCACCACCGTCCCCATCTCCCTCGCCTACCTGGCCGGACACATCACGGCGCAGGTCAAGGCGGGCTACCGGGTCCACGTCATCTCCTCGCCGGGCCCCGACCTCGAGCGCTTCTGCTCGGAGTTGGGCGCCGTGGCCCACCCCGTCGAGGTCCCTCGGCAGATTCACATTTCCCGGGATCTCCGAGCACTCAGCGACATCCTCGGCGAGCTGCACCGAATCGCTCCGGACGTCGTCCACGCGCACACGCCCAAGGCCGGTCTCCTTGGCGTGATCGCCGCCTGGCTGCTCCGCGTGCCGCTGCGCATTTACCACTGCCACGGCCTGCGCTTCGAGACCGCCACCAGTCTCACGCGCCGCATCCTGCGGGAAACGGAGCGGACGGCCTGCGGGCTCGCCACCCTTGTGCTCACTGTCAGCGAGTCGATGCGCCGGCTCATGGTGACCGAGGGGCTGTGCCCGGAAGCGAAGGTCCGGGTCCCGCTCCAGGGAAGCATCGGGGGTGTGGATGCCGAGGGGCGGTTCCGGCCTGCGGAGCCGGCCGTGCGGGAGGCCGCACGCCGGGCCTGCGGCATTCCCGTGGAGGCACGCGTGCTCGGCTTCGTCGGACGCCTCGTGCGCGACAAGGGGATCGTCGAGATCTTCCAGGCGTGGCGTGCCCTCCGCGCACGGATGCCCGACCTGCACTGGCTGGTCGTCGGGCCCTTCGAGGATGGCGATCCGATCCCCCCCGACATCGTTGCGGGGATGTGCGAGGACGAGCGCGTCCACCTCACAGGGCTCGAGTGGAACACGCCCCGCATGTTCGGCGCCATGGACGTGCTCGCTCTCCCGTCCTATCGGGAGGGCTTCCCCGTTGTCCTGCTGGAAGCGGCGGCCATGGAGCTCCCGGTGGTCGCGAGCCGGGCGACGGGCTGCGCCGACGCGGTCGTCGATGGCGCCACCGGGGCGCTGGTGGGAGTCGGTGACGCGGTCGAGCTGGAGCAGGCGCTGGCTCGCTACCTGGAGGACGCCGCGCTCCGTCGCGCACACGGCCAGGCCGCGCGGCGGCGGGTCCTGGCCGATTTCCGCCCGGAGCACATGCACCTGGCAGTCCAGCGTCTGTATGAGGCTGCTCTCAGGGGGCACGGCGCCGCATGAGCGCCACAGCGAGATACCTGATCACGGGCGCGTCGGGGGGGCTCGGCCGCGCGCTGGCCGCTCGTCTTCCCCGCGAGGATGTGACAGCCGTCGGCCGGGTCGAGCCAACGCCCGACCTTGCGGGGCGCTTCGTCCCGGGCGACGTGACCACTTTCGCGTGGAAGGGAATCCTCGGCGCCGAGACTGTGGTCTTCCACCTGGCGGCCGTGGTGCACCGGCGCCCGCGAGGCGATGCAGAGGTGCGCCAGACCTACGAGGTCAACACCGAGGCCACGGCGCGGCTCGCAGAAGCCGCCAGGGGAGCTGGTGCCAAGCTGGTGTTCGCGAGCACTGTCGCCGTGTTCGGTGGTGAGGGAGGAGCGATTCCGGTGAACGAGGACACGCCGCCGCGGCCGGCGACCGACTACGCGAAGAGCAAGCTCCTCGCGGAGGAGGCCATCCGCGCCGAAGAAAACCGCGGTCTCGGTTACGCGATTCTGCGGTTCCCGCTGCTCTATGGGCCGTGGGGAAGGGGAAACATGGAGCGGATGCTGCGCGCCATCGGCCGCCGCGCTTACCTGCCCCTGGGTAATCAGTCCACCCCGAAGAGCACGCTCTACTTCGACGACGCCGCGGCCGCGCTCCTCCTCGCAGCCCGGGAGCCGGCGGCCCGGTGCGGCACCTACATCGCCAGCCCGCGGGTCGCGCCGACGCTGGGTCAGATTCACGCCGCGGCCTACCGCGCCACGGGTCGCTGGAATCCGCCTGCGCTGCCGGCTCCGGTGGCCCGGCTCGCGGGACGGGCCGCCGATCGGGCGATGGGCCTGATGGGCAGGCAAGCACGCTTCGCCGAGCAGGTCCGCACGTTGACCGCGCCGGCGCATTTCGACGGATCGAGGTTCGCGGCGGCGACCGGCTTCGAGGCAAGAGTGCCCCTGGAGGAAGGCATGGCCCGCACGGCGGCCTGGCTGCGTGAGAAAGGCAGCCCATGACCGCGGTGCCGCTCTGCGCTCACGAACGCAGCTCGCGGCCTCGTGAACTGGACCGTTCGCTCCATATTGACTAGGCTCCGTCCCATGCGCTGCCCCTACTGCGGCGCGGGCGACGACCGGGTCGTCGACTCGCGCGAAAGCCGCGAAGGAGCGGTCATCCGCCGGCGGAGGGAATGCAATGCCTGCCAGCGCCGTTTCACGTCCTACGAGACCGTCGAGGAGATCCCGCTCCTCGTCGTGAAGAAGGACGGCCGGCGCGAGCCGTTCGACCGCAACAAGCTCCTCCGGGGCCTCATGAAGGCGTGCGAGAAGCGGCCCGTCGAGACGACGACGCTGGAAGCCGTCTGCGACGAGATCGAGGCCGCGCTCTCGGCGCGCGAGCCCCGCGAGATGACGACCGCCGAGCTCGGGGCGCAGATCATGGAGAAGCTCAAGGAGCTCGACCAGGTGGCCTACGTGCGCTTCGCGTCCGTGTACCGCCGGTTCGAGGACCTCGGAGATTTCGTGGACGAGCTCAAGGCGCTCCTCGGGCGCGTGCCCGGGGCGGGGAGAACGAAGTGAAGAAGCACGAACGTCCCGTCGCCTTCCTGTTCGGCGAGGAGACCGCCCTTCGATCCGACCGCCGCATGCCGCCCGTCGACGTCGTCGAGGACGCGCAGGGCTGGCGGCTCGTATTCGAGATTCCCGGCACCGAGCCCGATCAGATCGCCGTGAACATCCAGGGCCGCGTCCTCACGCTCAAGGGCGTCCGGCGCGCGACGGATCGCGCCGACGGTCTCTTCCTGCGGGTGGAGCGCGCGGCGGGCGCCTTCGAGCGCACGCTCGAGCTGCCGGAGGATCCCGACCCGGAGCGAACGCGTGCGACCTACACCGACGGCCTCCTCGTCCTCGAAGTGCCGAAAAAGGCCGGGTCGCGCGGCCGGTCGATTCCCGTCGTCAAGGGGAAGAAGGGCGCATGAGCGCGGAAGCCCCTCCCGCGGAAAAGGTCGTCATTCCGGACATCCTTCCGGTCCTCCCGCTGAAGGACGTCGTTCTCTTCCCCTACGTCATCGTGCCGCTGTCGGTGTCGCGCGAAAAATCGATCTTCGCGGTCGACGCCGCTCTCGCCGAGCAGCGCGTGCTGCTTCTCGTCGCCCAGCGGGACTCCTCCGTCGAAGAGCCGAAGCCGGAGGACCTCTACTCGATCGGAACCGCCGCCGCCGTCATGCGCATGCTCAAGCTGCCCGACGGCCGCATCCGGCTTCTCGTGCAGGGCCTCGCGCGCGTGAAGATCGACTCGTTCCTCGCCGAGTCGCCCTCTCTGCGCGCGAAGGTGACGCGCATCGCCGAACCCGAAGAGCCGATGCCTCACTCCGAGGAGATCGAGGCGCTCACCCGCAGCGTGAAAGAGGCGCTCGAGAAGACGGTCACGCTGGGAAAGTCGATCTCGCCGGAGGTCATGGTCGTGGCGGCGGGACTCGACGACCCGGCGCGCCTCGCGGATCTCGCCGCCTCGAACCTGGAGCTCAAGATCGAGGAGTCACAGAAGATCCTCGAGACCATCCCCACGCTCGAGCGCGTGCGCACGGTACTCGAGATCCTGCGGCGCGAGGTCCGGGTCCTGACCGTCCAGCAGGAGATCACGGGCGCGGCC
>JAMQPJ010000165.1 GCA_023717585.1 Thermoanaerobaculia bacterium | reverse complement strand
ATACATCTCGTGAATCGCGAGCGCGACCTAGCTGACGAGACCTTTCAACAAAGAGACCGCGCCCGCGAGGTCCGATGCGCCGTCGAGGCGCGCGCCGCCGGCGTCGGCCCATGCGCGCGCGACGGCGCCCGCGCCGCCGTCGACATGCTCCTGCGGGATCTCGCCCACCGCGAATTCGGAAAGAAACTGCGCGGGCGCGAGCGGCACGAGCCGCGCCGGCCCCGGAGTCCGCGGGCCGAGCAACAAGGTCGTCACGCGGCGAGCCTCGCGCATCCCGGGCCGCGAGCCCTCGAAAAGCTCCACGCGTCGCTTCTCTTCGCCGCCCGAGAACGCGGGCATCGTCGACGCGAGGATTCCGAGGAGGGCCGCGCTGTCCGCGCGGAGCGTCAGCTCGCGCACCGACGCGGCGAGCGCGTCGGGGTCGCCCCGCGCGACGAAAAGGCTCTCGTCGCCGAGGACCGTGAGTCCGGCTGCGTGCGCGGCGGCGACGAGCGTCGACTTTCCGGCTCCGGACCCGCCGCGTAGAACGACGGCGCCCTTCGGGCCCGACACGCCGCCCGCATGGAGCGCGCGCCAGCCCCGGCGCGCGAGCAGGACCGCTGCGGGTGCCTCGAGAAGCGTGCGGGCGAGGAAGGACGCAAGAGAGGAAGAGAGAGAAAAAGATTTCTTTGAAAGGGGAAGAGGAAGAGAGGAAGGGGGGGGAAAGGGAGGTTCCTTAGAAAGGGAAAGAGAGAGTCCCGGGGCGAGGGCTGCGCGAATCTCGGTGCTCACGAGGTCGATGCGGACATTGAGTACACCGGGCACCTCGCAGCGGATTTCCGACGCCCCGTGCACCCACCGCAGTCTTTCTTCGAATGAGAGAATGGAGCTGGCGGCGGCGTCGGGCCGCGGCGAGCCGGGCGCCGCCGCGCCGTCCTCTCTCGCGCCTTCCAAGAAATCTTCGTAATCTCCGGTATTCCCCGCCCCCGTCGAGCCCCGCACGACCTCGATCGCGATGGCGTTGCCGGAGTGGCCCGGGTTGCCCGTGGCGGCCGGCTCCCAGAGCCTCTCCGCCAGGCCGAAGAGGAGCGGCTCGCTCGACGTGAGCGTCACGAGGTCCCCGGGTGGGGCGAAGACGCGCGTCGTCACGTCCGTCATGTGCCGCACTTTGTCACGGCACCGCGTAACCTATTCGCGTTTCCAACGTCTTGTGCTGAATGAGCCGTTTTTCATCGCGCGAGCGCCGGGAGCGTGGCCCCGGAGTTGCTCGCCCATTTCCAAACGGCCCCCGAAGGGTCAATACGGCTTGGAGGATTCCCCGTGGTCAAGTTCCCAGCGGCCTTCGTGAGTCGGATCGTCCCGTTCGTCGCGCTCACCGTCCTGTCCGGGTCCGCGGGGGCCGGCGAGATCCGAGGCCGCATCCTCGTCTCCGACCGGGGCGAGAAGCCCGCGGCGGGCGTCACGCTCGCGGCCGTGCCGTGGGAAGCGCCTTTCGACGAAGCCCGGCGCGAGGCGAAGACCGGTGAGGCTCCGAAACCGTACGCCACCGCGGTGGCCGGAGCCGACGGCTCGTTCCTCCTCACCGTGCCCGCGGAGCCGGGCAAGGAAAAGCTCTTCAACGTGCGCGCCGAAGGCCGCGGCGTCGTGCCGGTCGTTTTCGAGGACGTCTTCGACGCCGCCGAGACCGAGGATCTCGGCGAGCGCGTCCTGCCGGCCGCCGAGGCGCTCGTCGGAAAGGTCGTGGACGCGGCGGGAGCGCCCGTCGCCGGTGCCGAGGTGACGCTCACGCCCGGAGGCGTGGCCGGCGATCCCGACATGCGCGCGGCCACCCGCCTGACGCAGACGGCGGCCGATGGCACGTTCCGCTTCACGGAGGCCGGAGCGCAGGGCAACAGCCTCGCGGTCGAGAGGGCGGGCTTCGCGCGCGCGCTCGAGGTCGGGTTGCGCGGCGGGGCCTCGGCGCGCCCCGTCGTCCTCAGACCCGGCGTTTCCGTGAGCGGCGTCGTGCAACGCGCCGACAGGAAGCCCGCCGCCGGCGCGCTCGTGCGCCTGGAAGGCAGGTCCACGACGCGCTGGATCGAGACGGACGCCGAGGGCCGCTTCACGCTCGCGAACGCCGTCGCGGGCCGCGCCACGCTCGCGGTGGACGCGGGGGATGCCGGCTTCGCGAGGCGCCCGGACGTCAAGCTGCCGCTCGCCGAAGGCAGGACTCTCGCCGCCACGCTCACGGTCCCCGCGGCGCTCGAAGGCAAGGTCGTGGACGAAAAGACGGGCCGCCCCGTGCCGCGCGCGCGGCTCTTCCTGAAGGGGACCGACTTCGCGCGCCTCACGCGCGGCGGTCCCGACGGCACGTTCCGCTTCAGGGGCGTGCCGGCGCGCTCGTATCGCCTCACGGTCGACGAGGTGCGGTACGTGCCGTGGGTGAAGGCCGACCTCCCGCTCGCGCCGGGCGAGACGAAGCGCCTCGACCTGGCGCTCGTCCTCGGCGCCACGATCGCGGGCAAGGTCGTGGACGAGAACGGCGCCGCGATCGCGGGCGCGAAAGGCTCGCTCGCCCGAGGCAGCGAAAACCCGATGGCGGGGCTCATGCGGATGTTTCGCCGGGGCCGCGAGGCGACGGCCTTCCGCACGCAGCCCGACGGCACGTTCAAGGCCTCCCGCCTCGCGCCCGGCGAGAACCAGCGCCTCGTCGCGTCGCACCCCGAGTTCGAGCGCACGACCGTCGCGGGTCTGTCGCTGTCCGGGGGCGCCACAAAGGCGGGCGTCGCCGTCGTCATGCGCCGCGGCGCGACCGTGACCGGCCTCGTGAAGGACGGCAGCGACCAGCCCGTGGCCGAGGTCGAGGTGGAGCTCGGGCAGTCCTTTTCGTTCCGCGGCGGGCGCGGCGGGATGACGGCGCAGGTCGGCTTCGTCGGCGGACCCGGCTCGCGGCCCCGCGCCAAGACCGGCGGGGACGGCCGCTTCGAGATCAAGGGCGTCACGGCGGGCGAGTACTCCCTGAGCGCGCGCCGCGCGGGCTTCGCCACGGAGCGCATCGACCCCGTGAAGGTGACCGATCAGGGCGTCGAGCCGCTTTCGATCGTGCTTGCCCCGGGGGCGACGATCTCCGGCGCGGTGCGGCGCAAGACGGGAGAGGGGGCCGAGGGGTTCTTCGTGAATGCCGGCGCCTCGGGCCGCCCCGCGATGCTGGCGGGCGGGGGCGCGATCCAGCCTACCGGTGCGGACGGCCAGTTCGTCATCGAGGGCCTGCGCGCCGGGCAGAGCTACGATCTTTCGGTCTTCGGCGGCACGGGCCTCGGCCCGCAGAAGCGCGGCGTCACGGCGCCCGCCGAAGGCGTCGAGATCGCCGTCACCGGCACCGGCCGCATCGCAGGCACAGCCCTCGACGCGCGCTCCGGCCGGCCCCTCACGGACTTTTCGGTCTCCTACGAGCCCGAGCGCGGCGCCGGGGGCAACGTCATGCGATTCATGGGCCGGGCGGCGGGCCGCGCGGCGGGTACCGGCATCGGCGAGAAGCGCGAGATCCACGCCGAAGACGGCACCTTCGTTCTCGAGGACGTGCCTGCGGGGACGTGGACGGTCGCCGTCACGGCGAAGGGTTACCAGCCCGCGCACGTCGCGTCGATCGCCGTCGAGGAAGGCGCAACGAGAGAAGGCGTCGAGGTGAAGGTCACGGCGGGCGGCTCGCTGAAGGGCCGCGTCACCGACGCGAAGTCGAGCCGTGCGGTCCCGAACGCCACCGTGACGCACGAAGCCGCCGGCTCGGGCCCGGGTTTCGGGCGGGTCATGGTCGGCGGCGCCGGCGACGAGGCCGAAATCACGACCGACGCCGACGGGCGCTTCGAGTTCGAGGGCCTCGCGACCGGGCGCGTGAAGGTGTCGGCAAAGCATCCCGACTACGCCGAGGGAAGCGAGGTCGCCGACCTCAAGGAAGGCGGCGTCAGCGTGGAGATCCGCCTCGCCTCGGGCGGCGCCCTCGCGGGGACGGTCCTGTCCGACCAGAAGCAGCCGCTCCCCGGCGTCGACGTCTCGCTCGCGGCAGCGGGCGAAAGCGGCTTCGGCCGCTTCCTCGGCGGCGGCCAGTCGACGACGACCGACGGCACGGGCCGGTTCCGCTTCGACCATCTCGCCGCGGGCCGCTACTCGGTCTCGGCGGTCTTCCGCGGCAAGACGAGTAACCTCGTGGACGCCGTCCTGCAGGCGGGCGAGTCGAAGGAAGGCGTTCTCCTGTCTCTCGCCGCGGGCACGACGCTGCGCGGCGCCGTCTCCGGCCTGCCGGACGGCTGGAGGAACGGCGTCATGGTGTCGGCCACCGGCGCCGACTCGTTCTTCGCGAACACGCGCGCCGGCGCCGACGGGCGGTTCGAGATCACGGGCGTGCCCGCCGGCCCCGTCACGCTCCGCGCGCAGGCCGGCGACGGCCTCGGAACGTCGCGCAGCGCGATGAAGCAGGTGAAGGCCGACGACGCCGTGCCGGTCCTCGAGACCGAGATCGTCTTCGAAACCGGCTTCACGCTCTCGGGCCGCGTCTCGCGCGCGGGCCAGCCGCTCCCGAACGCCGTCGTGACCGCGAACCTGCAGGGCGGCGGCGGGCGCCAGGCCGCTTCGCGCACGGACGAGTCCGGCGCGTACCGCCTCGAGGGACTGCAGGAAGGCACTTACAACGTGAGCGCGAACTCCGACGTGTTCGCGGGCGGCTCCACGACGCGCAAGACCGTCACCTTGAACGGCGACCAGTCGCTCGACCTCACGTTCCCGACCGCGAAGGTCACCGGCATCGTGACGGACGGCGGCTCGAAGCAGCCTCTCGCGGACGCGACGGTCGAGCTGGGCGGCGCCGCCGGCGCGGGCCCGTTCCAGCGCATGTCCACGACCGACAGCAACGGGCTCTTCACGTTCACCGACATC
>JAMQPJ010000131.1 GCA_023717585.1 Thermoanaerobaculia bacterium | reverse complement strand
AGAATACCGAGGGCGGCCGGTCCGGCGTCGCGGCGGCGCGCGTGGCGGACGAGCGCGCGGGCCAGGACGAGCGTGGCGAAACCCGTGAGGAAAACGTCCGCCGGCGTCGCGAAAAGTCCGAGGAGAGCCGCCGGGTCCCATCCCGCGGCGAAGACGCCGGAGGCGCCCCGCGGAACTCCGAGGAGGAGCGCGAATCGCGCCGCCACGATTCCCGTCGCGGGTTTCCGGGCCGCGGCCCCGAGGCCGGCGGCGAGGACCGCGAGGGCGATCGCCGGCAGGCGGCAGCGGGCCCGCGCCGCGTCCTCCTCGGCGACCTCGGGCTCGGACGCCTCCAGGGAGAGAGCGAAAAGGCGGTCGCGCCGCTCGGACGCCGCGAGGCGGAGCCTGAGGCGCGTCGGGTCGTTTCGAAGCCGCAGGAACTCGATGAGGTCGGGGCGGAGGATGCCGGTCGGATAGCGGCGCGTGACGACGAGGGTCCCGCTCGCCCCCCGCTCCCCGCGCGGAGCCACCCAGCCGAGCGAGGCGCGCGTGACGTGGAACGAGGTGACGAAGCCCGTCGCCGCGGTGCCGCGCTCGGCTTCCAGCCCGGCGGCCTCGCCGGCCCAGGCCACGGGGCGGCTCGTCCGATCGAAAAAAACCGCGCCCCACCCCGGCCCATTCGGAAGCGACTGCCCGAGAATCGAGAAGAGCCTCGCGGGGCGCACTTCCGCGCCCCCACCGTCCGCGATCGCGGCGAATTCCCGCCCCGCGTGAATCCGATCGGCCGTCCGCCGGAGTGTCTCGCCGTCTCGCTCGAGAGCCTGCTCCGCGGCGGCGAGAAAGAGCCGGGCGCGCGCCTGCCGCGCGCGGGGGCCGGCGGGCACGAGGCGCGTCGTGAGCGCGAGGACGAGCGTGACGAGAGCCGCTGCGAAGAGCCCGAAGACGACGAGCCGGCGCGCGCGCAACGTCGACGAGGCCAAGGCCGTCAGCGCGCCATCGGGATTCGCACGCCGTGCCGCTCGGCGGAATCCAGGGCTTCCTTGTAGCCGGCGTCCGCGTGGCGAACGATCCCCATGCCCGGATCCGTCGTGAGGACGCGCGCGAGGCGCGCGGCCGCCTTCGGCGTCCCGTCGGCGACGACCACCATCCCGGCATGAATCGAATACCCGATCCCCACTCCGCCCCCGTGGTGGAGGGAGACCCACGTCGCGCCGGCCGCGGTGTTCAGAAGCGCGTTCAGGAGCGGCCAGTCGGCGATCGCGTCGCTGCCGTCCTTCATGGCCTCCGTCTCGCGGTTCGGGGAGGCGACCGAGCCGCAGTCCAGGTGGTCGCGCCCGATGACGATCGGGGCCTTCACGCGTCCCGTCCGAACGAGCTCGTTGAAGGAGAGACCCGCCGCCTTTCGCTCGCCGTAGCCGAGCCAGCAGATCCGCGCGGGCAGGCCCTGGAACGCGACGCGCGCGCCCGCGAGCGTGATCCAGCGCCGGAGCGCCGTGTTTTCCGGGAACAGTCGCAGGATCTCCCGATCCGTTTCCGCGATGTCGGCCGGATCGCCCGAGAGAGCAACCCAGCGAAACGGCCCCTTGCCCTCGCAGAAGAGAGGCCGGATGTAGAGCGGCACGAAACCGGCGATGTCGAATGCGTTGACGACGCCGGCCGCAACCGCGCCCGCGCGGAGATTGTTGCCGTAGTCGAAGGTGACGGCGCCCCGGGCCTTGAGCGCGAGCATCGCACGCACGTGCGCCCCCATCGAGGCGATCGCGGAGCGCTTGTAGAGATCGGGATCGTCCTGCCGGAGCCTCAAGGCGTCCTCGAAGGAGAGGCGAGAGGCGCGGAGGGGAGTTGACAATTCATGGGGCACGTACCCGTTCAGCGCGTCGTGCGCGGAGGTCTGGTCCGTCAGGAGGTCCGGAACGATCCCCCGTGCGAGAAGCCGCTCGAGGAGGTCCACGGCGTTCGCGCGGACGCCGAACGAACGG
>JAMQPJ010000125.1 GCA_023717585.1 Thermoanaerobaculia bacterium | reverse complement strand
CCCCGCCTCGGCGGCCCACGCGGCGACGTCCGTGAAGTTCACGTCGGCCGTAACGTCCGCCTGCCCGCCCCACCGGTAGAGCTCCGGCCCCTCGAGCCTCACGTGGTGCGCGTAACCGCGGACGGTGCCGCGAGGGCGGCGGTCGTAGAGCCTTTCGATCGTGTCGCCGTAGTCCAATAGAAGGAGAGAACCGGAGAGAGAAGAGAGAGATTTCTTTGAAAGAAAGAGGGACCGGACGGCAGGAGCGATTTCGACGCGCTGACCCTCGGGCCACGGAAGAGAGAGAGCGCTGAACGCCGCGAGGAGCGCGCCCCCCGCGCCCTCCGCTGCTTCACCCGAAACGGGCCGCCATTCCTCCTGCCACAACTCCCCATTCGAAGAAACCCCCGGTCTTTCCCCTCTTTCTTCTCCCTCTTCCCCTTTCAAAGAAATCTCCAGTTCCTCCCACCCTCCGCTCTTCCATCTCAGGACGCGCACGGGAAACGCGTCCAGGAGCTCCGAAGCGTAGACGATCGCCCGCCCCTCGCACGCCGCGAGAGCGTCCTCCATCGTCGGGTGCCACGTCGCCCGGTCCCCGAGGCAGGCGCGCTGCGCTTCGCGCAGGACGGGCGACGTCTCGACGAGGCGCAGCGTCGCGGTTCGCCTCGCGAGAAGCGGCAGCGCGCCCCACACCGTCCGCGCGAGCTCGCCCGTGCCGGGACCGGCCTCGACGAGATTCCACGGCGCGAGACCGCCGCCGAACAGCTCCTTCCGGCGCGCCGAGGCCCAGGCCGCCACCGCTTCGCCGAGGGCCGGATGCAGCGTCGCGGCGGTCGAGAAGTCGCCTCGCGGTCCCACGCTCCGGACGTTACGCGCGTAATACCCGAGCTCCGGGTCGTAAAGCGCGACGCGCATCCAGTCCTCGAACCGGGCCGCCCCCCGGCCAAAACCCGCCTTCTCCACGATCAGCGCCGCGCGCGGGCCGCGCTCCCGATCCTCCATGCCCCCATCATCCGGCATCTCCGGTCCGGGCGAGTCCGCGTCGGTATGACGGGGATTGCTTGACACCGGCGCATCGAAGGAGAACGATATTCCCAAGCATGAGCGCCATCTTCCCAATCGGGACGCTGGAGGGCTCCCCGGGATCCGTCCTGGTCGTGGACGACGACGCCCAGGTGCGCGGGTTGCTCGTCGCCCTTCTCAAGCCGCAGGGCTACGTGACGAGGACCGCCGATTCGGCGGAAGAGGCCCAGCAGGAGCTGAAGTCGTTCCGGCCGGATGTCATCCTTCTCGACCTGCACCTTCCGGGAAGGAGCGGGCAGGACGTCCTCGCCGAGCTCCGGGCCGACCCGGTCACCCGGCTTCTTCCCGTCATCATGATCACCGGCGGCGCGACAGGAGAGGAAAGGCTCCGGGCCATGGCCGGAGGCGTCACCGACTTCGTGGCGAAGCCGTTCGCTTCCGGCGAGCTCCTCGCGCGCATCCGGTCCCTCGTCCAGTTGAAACGCTTCACAGACGCGCTCGAGCACGCCGAGCACGTCATCGTCGCGCTCGCGCAGACCATCGACGCCCGCGATCCCTACACGGCCCGGCACAGTGAGCGCGTTTCGGTTTACGCGGGGCGTCTCGGAGCGAAGATCGGGCTCGTGGGCTCCGAGCTCGAGGCCGTGAAACGAGGCGGCCTCTTCCACGACATCGGCAAGATCGCGATCCGCGACGCCGTGCTCCTCAAGCCCTCCCGTCTCACTCCGGAAGAGATGGCCGAGGTTCGCAAGCACCCGGTCGTGGGACGCGGGCTTCTCTCGGGGATGAAGACCCTGTCTTTCGCGCTCGACGTCGTCTACGGACATCACGAGCGCCTCGACGGATCGGGCTACCCGGACGGCCTCTCGGGAGAGTCCATCCCGCTCACGGCCCGGGTGACCACGATCGCGGACATCTACGATGCGCTGACGACCGCGCGCGTCTACCGGGCCGCGCTCTCGCGCCAGGAAGCCCTC